>NZ_JBGLYK010000351.1:0-3677 GCF_047304025.1 Pseudomonas sp. Pseusp97
TCGGCAACGCCGTAGCGCGGCCCGCCTCCTGTAGGAGCGAGCTTGCTCGCGAACGGGTTTTCTGGCGGCTACGGCATCAAGCGGTTCGCGAGCAAGCTCGCTCCTACAACAGCTTAAAGCTCCTCGCGGTACTCCCCGGGCGTCTTGCCGAACCAGCGGCGGAAGGCGCGGAAGAAGTTGCTCGGCTCGGAGAAGCCCAGCAGGTAGGCGATCTCCAGCAGCGTCATGCGCGGCGTGGCGAGGTACTGCTGGGCCAGTTCGCGGCGGGTGTCGTCGAGCAATTGCTGGTAGCTGGTGCCCTCTTCCTGCAGGCGCCGCTGCAAGGTGCGCTCGGACAGGTGCAGCGCCTGCGCCACGCCCTCGCGCTTGGGCTCGCCCTGGGGCAGCAGGCGGCACAGCACCTGGCGCGTCTGGTGGCTGAAGCGGCTGCTGACGAAGCGCGCCAGGTATTCCCCGGCGAAACGGTCGTGCAGGCGTGCCAGCTCCTCATTGGCGGTGGGCAGTGGCGCGCTCATGTCCTCATGGGAGAACAGCATCGCACAATCCGCATGGCCGAAACTCAGCGGCGCCTGGAACAGCTCACGGTAGGGTTCGATATCCGGTGGCGCCTCGCCCGCCAGCCGCACTTCCAGCGGCTTGATCGCCCGCCCGGTAATCCAGCGCAGCATGGCAATCAGGCTCGCCAGTGAACACTCCGCGCTCTGCCGCGGCACCGGCAGGCGGTCGCCGTGGACGACGATGCGGTACAGGCAGCCCTCCGGCAGGCGGCGGAAGGTCAGGTCGGCGCCCTCGGCGATGATCCGCTGGTAGCGCTCCAGGCGCTCGAAGCCCTCGCCCAGGTTACGGCTGGACATCAATGCATAGCCCACCACCGGGAACGCCGGCGTATGCACGCGGGCGATGTTCAGGCCGATGGCCGGGTTGCCGGACAGCTCCACGGCGCGGTTCCACAGGCGGCTCATGGCGTCCTGCGGGAAGCGCGCATCGGGATCGTCGAGGGCGGCGAAATCCAGCTGCAGTTCAGTGAACAGCGCGCGGCAGTCGAGGCCTTCCAGCTCCAGCGACTGGACGATCCCCCGCACCCAGCTCGACAGGGTCGTACGCTCAGGCATGCAACTTCTTCTGGTTATGGTGGTGATCCGCGCCCAACGGTCGGATGAGCCGGCGGCACAGGGGGATACTAAACTGGCCCCCCATGTCATCCGCAAGTCTGAAGGCACCGGCCTACACTGCCGCTATCACAACAACAGGAGGTGCGCCATGAGCACCCAGACCGCCGATCGATTCCAGAGCTTCGCCGAGTTCTACCCGTACTACCTGCAGGAGCACAGCAACGCCGTGTGCCGCCGCCTGCACTACGTGGGCAGCCTGCTGGTGCTGTCGATCCTCGCCTACGCCATCGTCAGCGGGCACTGGCTGTGGCTGCTGGCCATGCCGCTGGCCGGCTACGGCTTCGCCTGGGTCGGGCATTTCGTGTTCGAGAAGAACCGCCCCGCCACCTTCAAGTACCCGCTGTGGTCGCTGATGGGCGACTGGGTGATGCTCAAGGACGCCTTCACCGGGCGCATCCGCTTCTGAGTCATCAGCGCGCGGCATTACGCAACGACGCGCGCTCGAACAGCAGCGCCTGCACTTCCCCGCCGGCATGCTGGGCGATGCGCCGCCAGCTGGTGGGCACGTCGGGAATCTCCTGGTCGTTGTAGCGGCTCATCACCAGCCACACGCGCCCCTCATCGCGCGGCAGGTCGGCCAGGCGATCGACGAAGCTGTGCTGGCGATCGTCGATCAGCGATCCGAAACCATACTCGCCCGGCCGACCCGAAGAGCCATCGTCGGCCGGCGCGGTATAGAGCAGCGGCTCGCTGCCGGTGCGGTTGTAGTAACGGAACGCCAGGTACCAGAGGATGTCGTCCACCACCACCCGGTCGCCGGCGCGGTAGTGCGCGTTGACGTAGGCGACCATGCCGTCGAACTGCTCGTCCGGGTCGGTCTCGTAGGCGCGCGCCAGCCCCAGTCCCTGCAGCCCGAGCAGCGTCGCCAAGGTCATTGCTCCCAGCGCACGCCGTAACTCCAGCAGACGGTCCAGCGCCAGTGCGAACAGCAGCGGCAGGCCCAGGGCAAACGCCGTCAGGTAGCGTTCGACGAACACCGGCGAAGCGAAGGACACGCCATACAGCGCCAATAGCGGCAGACCGACATAGAGCGAGACCAACACACCAGCGCGCTGGCGACTGCGATCCTGACGCAGCACCAGCAGCATCGCCCCCACGACCAGCAACGGCACGCCCACCAGCAAGGGCCACGCCAGCTCGTTGCCATCGGACTGCGCCAGCCATTGCCAGAGCATCGACGGGACGGAGCGCGCATCCACCGGCGGCTCCCAGCCCACATCGCCGCCGGCAACCAGCACCGCCATGTGCCCAAGCAGGTCCAGCAGGCCGGGCAACCAGGGCAGGAACAGCACGCCGATGGCCAGGTTGGCCAGCCACCAGTTACGGCGGCGCAGCGGGCTGTTCGGCAGCGTGGCCAGCCAGGCCCAGTGAACCAGCAGACCGAACAGGCTGAAGTAGTGGGTGTAGAACGCCGCCGACATCAGCAGCGCGTAGGCCAGCAGATGGCGTCGCTTCCCCTCCTCCAGCCAGTAGAGCAAGGCCAGGGTCGCCGCCAGCAGCCAGCAGCCGAGCAGCGAGTACATGCGCACTTCCTGGCTGTAGCGCACCGCCGTGGGCAGCAACGCCAGCAGCAGGACGGCGAGCACGGCCGCGCGGCGGCTGGCGAGACGCCAGGCCAGCCAGCCGCCGAAGAACACCGCGAGCGTGCCGAACACCGCGCTGAACAGACGCAGCGACAGCACGCCCTCGCCCAGCAGCCCGGTCCACAGGTGCAGAAGGTAGAAGTACAGCGGCGGATGCACGTCGTGGGCGGCGTGTTGCCAGAGTTGCAGCGGCGAATAGCGGGCGAGGAACAGGCTGGAGCTTTCGTCGCCCCAGATGGCCGAGCCGGTCAGCTCATACAGGCGCAGGCACAGCGCGAACGCCAGCAGCGGCAGGAACCACCACTGGCGCAACAGCTCGGGCAGGCTCGGGGGCTCGCGGGAAGACATCACAGCCTCGCTGGGAGAAACGTCCGTGCCGCTGAGTGTACGTCAGCCGCACGCGGCTTACCGACGGATCAGCAGTTCCCGCGCACGGGCCTGGTGTTCGGCCGGCAGCTCGGCGAGCAGCTCCACTTCGCCGGCGATCAACGCGCCCACCGGCACGCCATCGCGGTAGAGCACGCGATTGCCGCTCACCGCCGGCACCTTGCGCCCCGGCAGCAGCGTGCCGGCCAGGTTCAGCGGGTCGACTGCGGAAACCACCACCCATTCGCCGTTCGCCTCGCGGCGACGCACTTCGCGCAGCAGGCCGACAGCCTCCGGCAGGGCGAATTGCTCGCCGGTCAGCCCGGCGACGAAGCGCCCGCCGCGGATTTCCCCGCGGGCTTCCAGGCGGTGGTAGACCCGCAGCAGGTCGCGCCAGGGCGGCAGCCAGTCGGCCTCGCGATCCAGCAGACGCCAGCAGACCACGCCGTAGCGGCGCAGCAGCGTCATGGCGACATGTTCGAGCACTTCCGCCGGCAACCGCGCGCCCGCCTCCAGCGTGGAGCGACGCAGCAGCGCCCAGCGCCCGGCATCGGCC
>NZ_JBGLYK010000352.1:0-3626 GCF_047304025.1 Pseudomonas sp. Pseusp97
GCGGGGGGGGGGGGGGGGGTCTCTTTGTTTTGTGTGTGGGGGCGCCTCTGTTCCTGCCCGTTGTGGGGCTGCCCCCCCCCCCCCCCCCCCCCCCCCCCCCCCCCCCCCCCGGGGGTGGGGGCCGCCAAAGCGACCCGGCGTAATGCGAACCGTCCAGCCACTCCGGACAGCCCCCTCTCCCTTCAGGGAGAGGGTTGGGGAGAGGGCCAGAGGCGAGAACACAGGCAAGGCTCAAGGAGAACAACAACAATGATCTTCACCCAGGAACACGAAGAACTCCGCCGCACCGTCCGCAACTTTGTCGAGCGCGAGATCAACCCCTACGTCGACGAGTGGGAAAAGGCCGGCCGCTTCCCGATCCATGAGGTCTTCAAGAAGGCCGGCGACCTGGGCCTGCTGGGCATTTCCAAGCCGGAGAAATTCGGCGGCATGGGCCTGGACTACAGCTACTCGGTGGTCGCCGCCGAAGAGTTCGGCACCATCCATTGCGGCGGCGTGCCGATGGCCCTGGGCGTGCAGACCGACATGTGCACCCCGGCGCTGGCGCGCTTCGGCTCCGACGAGCTGCGCGAGGAGTTCCTCCGCCCGGCGATCGCCGGCGAGATGGTCGGCTGCATCGGTGTCTCGGAAGTCGGCGCCGGCTCCGACGTCGCCGGTCTGAAGACCACCGCGCGCAAGGATGGCGATGACTACATCATCAACGGCAGCAAGATGTGGATCACCAACTCGCCGTCCGCGGACTTCATCTGCCTGCTGGCCAATACCTCCGACGACAAGCCCCACGTCAACAAGTCGCTGATCATGGTGCCGATGAAGTCCAAGGGCATCAGCGTCAGCCCACACCTGGACAAGCTCGGCATGCGCAGCTCGGAGACCGCCCAGGTGTTCTTCGACGACGTGCGCGTGCCGCAGCGCAACCGTATCGGCGCCGAGGGCGCGGGCTTCATGATGCAGATGCTGCAGTTCCAGGAAGAGCGCCTGTTCGGCGCCGCCAGCGGGATCAAGGGCCTGGAGTACTGCGTCAACGCCACCATCGACTACTGCAAGGAGCGCAGGACCTTCGGCCAGGCGCTGATCGACAACCAGGTCATCCACTTCCGCATGGCCGAGCTGATGACCGAGATCGAGTGCCTGCGCGCCCTCACCTACCAAGCCACCGAGCAGTACATCCGCGGCAAGGACGTGACCCGCCTGGCCTCCATGGCCAAGCTCAAGGTCGGCCGCCTGGCCCGCGAAGTCACCGACGCCTGCCTGCAGTACTGGGGCGGCCAGGGCTTCATGTGGGAAAACCCGATCGCCCGCGCCTACCGCGACACCCGCCTGGTCTCCATCGGCGGCGGCGCGGACGAAATCATGCTGGGCATCATCTGCAAACTGATGGGCACCCTGCCGGGCAAGAAGAAGGGCTGACGCCTTGGGCTCTTCGTAGGATCGAGGGGGACGCCTAGTCCTTGCTCGCAAACAAACTCCGCAGCGGGGCTGTTCGCGAGCAAGCTCGCTCCTACAGAGACATTCCGAATCGACGAGGAATTGCGGCATGAACCAATTGCCGAACTGCGAAACCCTGCTGCTGGAGCGTGACGGCGGCGTGCTGCACGTCACCCTGAACCGCCCGGACAGCCGCAACGCCATGAGCCTGACGATGGTCGCGGAACTGCGCGCGGTACTTGCCGCCGTGCGCGCCGACCGTGGCGTGCGCACCATTGTCCTGCGCGGCGCCGGCGGGCACTTCTGTGCCGGCGGCGACATCAAGGACATGGCCGGCGCCCGCGCCGCCGGCCCGGACGCCTATGCCGCGCTGAACCGCGCCTTTGGCGGCCTGCTGGAGGAAGCCCAGGCGCAACCCCAGGTGCTGGTCGCCGTGCTGGAGGGCGCGGTGCTCGGCGGCGGCTTCGGCCTCGCCTGCGTCTCGGACATCGCCCTGGCGGCAGGTGATGCGCAATTCGGCCTGCCGGAAACCAGCCTCGGCATCCTGCCGGCGCAGATCGCGCCTTTCGTGGTCAAGCGTATCGGCCTGACCCAGGCCCGCCGGCTGGCCCTCACCGCTGCCCGCTTCGACGGCCGCGAGGCACTGCGCCTGGGCCTGGTACACGCCTGCGCGGACAGCGCCGAAAGCCTCGGTGAACAGCTTGCTCAGATGATCGACCAGGTGCGCCGCTGCGCCCCTGGCGCCAACGCCGCCACCAAGGCGCTGCTGCTGGCCACCGAGACCGAAGCCCTCGGTCCGCTGCTGGACGACGCCGCTCGCCAGTTCGCCGCTGCGGTGACCGGCGCGGAAGGTGCCGAAGGCACCCTGGCCTTCGTGCAGAAACGCAAACCGAACTGGGCGCAGTGACCCGACGCGCGCACCGAACAACCCCCTCTCCCCCGCAGGGAGAGGGCTGGGAGAGGGAAATAGCCAACATGCCCAGCTTCGACAAGATCCTCATCGCCAACCGTGGCGAGATCGCCTGCCGGGTGATCCGCACCGCCCACGACCTGGGCTACCGCACCGTGGCTGTGTACAGCGAGGCCGATGCCAACGCCCGCCATGTGCAACTCGCCGACGAAGCCGTGTGCATCGGCCCGGCACCGGTGGGCCAGTCCTACCTGAAGCCGGAAGCGATTCTCGACGCGGCGAAGCGCACTGGCGCCGGCGCCGTCCACCCCGGCTACGGCTTCCTCTCGGAGAACGCCGACTTCGCCCGCGCCTGCGAGGCCGCCGGGATCGTCTTCATCGGCCCCGGCGTGGAAGCCATCCACCTGATGGGCAGCAAGCGCCTGTCGAAGATCGCCATGCTTGAAGCCGGCGTACCCTGCATCCCCGGCTACGAAGGGGTGGATCAGGACGAAGCCACGCTCGCCCGCGAAGCGCAGCGCATCGGCTACCCGCTGATGATCAAGGCCAGCGCCGGCGGTGGCGGGCGCGGCATGCGCCTGGTGACCCGCAGCGAAGACCTCGCCGAACAGCTGCGCACCGCGCGTTCGGAAGCGCAGAACGCCTTCGGCAGCGGCGAGCTGATCCTGGAGAAAGCCGTGGTGCAGCCACGCCACGTGGAGATCCAGGTGTTCGGCGACAGCCACGGCCACATCGTCTACCTCGGCGAGCGCGATTGCTCGGTGCAGCGCCGCCACCAGAAGGTCATCGAGGAAGCGCCCTGCCCGGTGCTGACCGAGGAACTGCGCGCCGCCATGGGCGAGGCCGCGGTGAAGGCCGCTGCCTCGGTGAACTACCTGGGCGCCGGCACGGTGGAGTTCCTGCTGGATGCCAGCGGCGCCTTCTACTTCCTGGAAATGAACACCCGCCTGCAGGTGGAACATCCGGTCACCGAGCTGGTCACCGGCCAGGACCTGGTGGCCTGGCAGATCCGCGTCGCCGAGGGTCATCCGCTGCCGCTGACCCAGGCGCAGATCCAGCTCAGGGGCCACGCCATCGAAGTGCGCCTCTACGCCGAGGACACAGGTAACGGTTTCCTCCCGCAGACCGGCCAGGTACTGCGCTGGACGCCGCCGCAACTGGACGGCATCCGCATCGACCACGGCCTGCGCGAAGGCCAGCCGGTGACGCCGTTCTACGACCCGATGCTGGCCAAGGTCATCGCCTACGGCGCCACCCGCGACGAGGCCCGGCGCAAGCTGGTGCGCGC
>NZ_JBGLYK010000353.1:0-3611 GCF_047304025.1 Pseudomonas sp. Pseusp97
GTGTGGCGGCGGGTCAGCGCGCGGACGCGGGCGAGCAGTTCGTCGAGGTCAAAGGGTTTGGTCAGGTAATCGTCGGCGCCGGCGTCGAGGCCGGCCACGCGGTCGGCCACCTTGTCGCGGGCGGTGAGGATCAGCACTGGCGTCATGTCGCCGCGCCGGCGCAGGCCGCGCAGCACTTCCAGACCGTCCTTGCGCGGCAGGCCGAGGTCGAGGACGAGCAGGTCGAACTCGTCGGTGGCCAGCGCCTGATCGGCGGCCACGCCATCGCTCACCCAGTCCACGGTGTCGCCTTCAAGCCCCAGCCCAGCGCGAATGCCATCGCCCAGCAGCTGGTCGTCTTCTGCCAACAGGATTCTCATTGGGGTCCCCTTTACGGCCTGTGCAGCAGGATAGCTGGCGTGATCCGGTTAGGGCAGAGGGTGACAGTGCTCGCTTAACGAGGTGTTAAGAACAGTGGCGAATTGGCGCCGCCTGCGGCCAATCGCGGACGGAGTCCGCTCCTGCGCGGGCCGGGACCTGTAGGAGCGAGCTTGCTCGCGAACCGTGGCTCGCCTGATTGCACGAGACGAGGCGAAACCGCGATGTTCGCGAGCAAGCTCGCTCCTACGAAGAGCGTTGCGTGGCGCGGGTCACGCGATCCACCAGGTAGACCACCCCGCGATAGTCGATGCCGCCATGGGCGGACAGGCCGATCTCGCAGGTACGGCTGGTGGAGACGCCTTCCTCGCAGTACTGCACCGCGTCCTTGAGCGTGCGCAGCGAGTGCGCGTTCAGCTCGGGCGTGGTGAAGCCCTTGTCGCCGGCAAAACCACAGCAGTGGATGCCCTCGGGGATCACCACTTCGCGGGTGCAGCGCTTGACCAGGTCAATCAGCGCCTGGCTTTCGCCCAGGTGCTGGGTGCTGCAGGTGACGTGCACGGCCACCGGCTTGTCCTGCGGCTGGAAGTCCAGGCGCTCGAGCAGATGCGTGCGGATGAACTTCACCGGGTCGTAGATCTTCAGCCGATCGTCCGCCAGTTCCTGCACCAGGCGCAGGGTGCAGGGGCTGGTGTCGCAGTAGATCGGGTCGAGTCCGCCACGGCTGGCACGCAGCAGTTCGGCGAGCAGTTCGTCGCGCTTGGCGTCGGCCTGCGACTGGTAGCCCTTGGAAGCGAACGGCTGGCCGCAGCAGAGGTTGTCGGCGTTGTCCGGAAAGACCACCTGGTAGCCAGCCTTTTCCAGCAGTTGGCGGGTCTTGTCGATCAGCGGCACCTGCTCCTCGTCCGCCGCTGCGGGACCCATGGCGCGGGACACACAGGCGGTAAGGTAGACGACGCGCGGCTTGCCGTTATCCACCGGCTGCGTCGGGGTTGCGAGACGCACGGGCTGCGGCATGGCCGGTGTCCACTGCGGCACGCGACCCTTGCTGGCCTGGCTGATGGAAGCACTGATACGAGCCAGGCGCGGTGCGCCCAGCAGCATGCGCGCGCCGTTGGCGGCATGCAGCATGAACTTCGCCCCCTTGAGGGCCGTGGCGAAGTTGCGCGCGAGCCAGGTGGCGGCGCCGGCGTGATGTGCTTCCTCGCCGCGCAGCTTCCTGATCAACTCGCCGGTGTTGATGTTCACCGGGCAACGCTGGGCGCACAGGCCAGTGGCGGCGCAGGTGTCGATACCCTGGTACTGGTAGTCGCGCTCAAGCTCGGTGGTGTCGACGCCGGCGCGGCGCCTGGCCTGGATGTCGCGCCACATGACGATGCGCTGGCGCGGGCTCAGGGTCAGGCCCTTTGACGGGCACACCGGCTCGCAGAAGCCGCACTCGATGCACTTGTCGACGATCTCATCGGCGGCCGGCAGCGGCTTCAGGTTCTTCAGGTGCAACTGCGGGTCGTCGGTCAGCACCACGCCGGGGTTGAGGATGCCGGTGGGGTCGAGCAGGCGCTTCAACTGCCACATCAGCTGGTAGGCATCGTGGCCCCACTCCAGCTCGACGAAGGGCGCCATGTTGCGCCCGGTGCCGTGTTCGGCCTTGAGCGAGCCGCCATATTCCACCGCGACCAGGTGCGCGACGTCGTCCATGAAGGCCGAGTAGCGCGCGATCTGCTCAGGCGATTCGAAGCCCTGGGTGAAGACGAAGTGCAGGTTCCCCTCCAGCGCATGGCCGAACAGGATGGCCTCGTCGTAGCCGTGCTTGTCGAACAGCGCGATCAGGCGATTGACGCCTTCTGCCAACTGCTCGACGGGGAAGGTGACGTCCTCGATGATCACCGTGGTGCCGGTCTCGCGCACCGCACCGACGGCCGGGAAGGTGTCCTTGCGGATGCGCCAGAGCTGGTTGTAGACCAGCGGGTCTTCGCTGAAGTCGACCTGCTTCTCCACCGGGTAATCGGCGATGGAGGCGCTGATCTGCGCGAGTTGTTCGTGCAGCAGCGATCGGGTGGCAGCGCGGGACTCGATGAGCAGCGCGCAGGCGCCTTCGGACAGGCTCTTCACCCACGCCGGCATGCCCTGCATGTTCTCCACCGAGCGCAGGCTGCGGCGGTCCAGCAGTTCCACGGCGGACACCGGCTGCTGCTTGAGCACGGGTACGGCCTTGCAGCAGGTTTCCACATCGGGGAAGACGACCAGCGCGCTGGCCTTGTGCGGGTGGTCCGGCACGGTGTCGTAGGTCACGGCGCTGATGAAGCCCAGGGTGCCTTCGGAGCCGACCATCAGGTGGGTGAGGATATCCAGCGGCTCGTCGTAGTCGACCAGTGCGTTCAACGACAGCCCGGTGGTGTTCTTCAGGCGGTACTTGTGGCGGATCTTCGCAGCCAGCTCGGTGTTGGCGCGGGTCTGCCGGCCCAGCTCAGCGAGCTGATCCAGCAGTGCGCCGTGGCTGTCGCGGAAGGCCGCGACGCTGTCGGGCAACTCGCTGTCCAGTAGCGTGCCGTCGGCCAGCAGCAGGCGCATGCCGGCCAGGGTGTGGTAGCTGTTCTGCGCGGTGCCGCAGCACATGCCGCTGGCATTGTTGGCGACGATGCCGCCGATCTTGCAGGCATTGATCGACGCCGGGTCCGGGCCGATCTTGCGGCCGAACGGGGCCAGCCAGGCGTTGGCCTGGGCGCCGATGACGCCGGGCTGCAGGCGGATCTGCGTACCGCCTTCGCGGATGTCGCGGCCGTTCCAGTTGTCGCCCAGCACCAACAGCACCGAGTCGCTCACGGCCTGGCCCGAAAGGCTGGTGCCCGCGGCGCGGAAGGTCACTGCGACCTGATGGGTGTGGGCGGCCTTGAGCAGGGCAGCGACTTCGTCTTCGCTCTCGACGCGGATCACCAGCTTGGGTATCAGGCGGTAGAAGCTGGCGTCGGTGCCGAAGGCCAGGGTCGAGAGCGCATCGTCGAAGCGGCGCTCGCGGGGGATCAGGTGTTCTACCGTGTCGAGGAAAGCGGCAGGGAGGCTCATGGCGGCTCCAGTCATCATCGGTGAGCGTGGACCGCTGGACGGCCCATCGGTGTGCTTGTGGGTAGAACGCGCGTTGGGCGTTCCTTGTAGGAGCGGGCGTGGGGGCGCACCCGGCGGGGGGGGGGGGAGGCGGTGGCGCGCCAGCACGCAGCCAACCAACGCCCGGCGGTACCCCCCCGCACCCCCCCCCC
>NZ_JBGLYK010000354.1:0-3561 GCF_047304025.1 Pseudomonas sp. Pseusp97
GTTCATCCTGCCCGACGCCGACGGCCTGCACCTGGCCGCGCACCATGAGGCGCCAGCCGACTGCACCCTCGT
Organism: Pseudomonas sp. Pseusp97; assembly: GCF_047304025.1. Taxonomy (NCBI): domain Bacteria; kingdom Pseudomonadati; phylum Pseudomonadota; class Gammaproteobacteria; order Pseudomonadales; family Pseudomonadaceae; genus Pseudomonas; species Pseudomonas sp. Pseusp97. The sequence continues at coordinate 73 of NZ_JBGLYK010000354.1, forward strand.
CGCGCCCGCCGGCAGCCTGCTGCAGCTGGCGCTGGCCAAGGACAAGAGCCGCGTCCTGCACAGCCCCGAAGTGACCATGGGCGGCGATAGCGCGATGCTGCTGGAGCTGGCCGACATCCTCCAGAGCCTGGAGCTGGACTGGGAATACGAAGTCTCCCGCTGGCTCGGCCCGGTGCCCGCGCACCTGCTCGGCGCGCGCCTGCGCGGCGGCATGGCCTGGGCCGGCGACAGCCTGGAAAGCCTGCGCCTGAGCCTTGCCGACTATCTCGCCGAGGAAAGCCGCAGCCTGGTCGGCCAGTACGAAGCCGAAGCGCGCTTCGCCGAGCTCGACCAGTTGAAGATCTCCCTCGACCGCCTCGACGCGCGGATCACCCGCCTGACCCAGAAGATCAAGCCCGACGCATGAAGCTGCTCGCTATTCGCCGCCTGCTGCGCATCCAGCGCATAGCCATCCGCTACCGACTGGACGACATGGTCCTCGACCTGCCCTTCCTGCCCTGGTGGCTGCGCCTGGCCGGCGGCCTGCTGCCGTGGCGCTGGCTGCCGCGCAAGCCGCTGGCGCTCAGCCGTGGCGCACGTCTGCGCCTGGCACTGGAAGACCTGGGACCGATCTTCATCAAGTTCGGCCAGATCCTTTCCACCCGCCGCGACCTGCTGCCGGACGACATCGCCCTGGAACTGGCCTTCCTGCAGGACAAGGTGCCGCCCTTCCCGCCGGAACTGGCCGTGGCGCTCATCGAGCAGCAGCTGGGCGCGAAGATCGAGCAGGTGTTCGCCCGCTTCGAGCGCGAGCCGCTGGCCTCCGCCTCGGTGGCGCAGGTGCACACCGCGCAGCTGAAGACCGGCGAGGAAGTGGTGGTGAAAGTCATCCGCCCGAACCTGGAACCGGTGATCCGCTCCGACATCGCCTGGCTGCACATCCTCGCGCGCACCGCCGAGCGAATCTCCGCCGATGCCCGCCGCCTGCACCCGGCCGAAGTCGTCAGCGACTACGAGAAGACCATCTACGACGAGCTGGACCTGCTGCGCGAAGCGGCCAACTCCTCGCAGCTGCGGCGCAACTTCGAAGGCTCGCCGCTGCTCTACGTGCCCCAGGTCTACTGGGACTGGTGCCGCCCCAAGGTGCTGGTGATGGAGCGCATCTACGGCATCCCGGTCACCGACCTGGAAACCCTGCGCGACCAGCGCACCGACTTCAAGGCGCTGGCCGAACGCGGCGTGGAAATCTTCTTCACCCAGGTCTTCCGCGACAGCTTCTTCCACGCCGACATGCACCCCGGCAACATCTTCGTCAGCACCCGCACGCCCTGGAGCCCGCAGTACATCGCGGTGGACTGCGGCATCGTCGGCAGCCTCACCGACGAGGACCAGGACTACCTGGCGCGCAACCTGATCGCCTTCTTCAAGCGCGACTATCGCAAGGTCGCCCAGCTGCACATCGACTCGGGCTGGGTGCCGGCGGAAACCAAGGTGAACGACTTCGAAGCGGCGATCCGCACCGTGTGCGAGCCGATCTTCGAGAAGCCGCTCAAGGACATCTCCTTCGGCCAGGTGCTGCTGCGCCTGTTCCAGACCGCGCGGCGCTTCAACATGGAAGTGCAGCCGCAGCTGGTCCTGCTGCAGAAGACCCTGCTGAACATCGAAGGCCTGGGCCGCCAGCTCTACCCCGAACTGGACCTGTGGACTACCGCCCAGCCCTACCTCGAGCGCTGGATGCGCGAGCGCGTCAGCCCCGGCACCCTGCTGCGCAATGCCCAGCAGCACCTGGAGCAGATTCCCCACCTGGCGCAGATGACCCGCGAGACGCTGGAACGCCTGTCGCGCGATCCCGATCCGGACAAGCGCCTGGTCATCGAGACCCACGACTCCGGCGCAGGCGCCTGGCCCGCGCGGCTGATCGGCGCGGTGCTGGTGGCCGGCGCCGCCGAAACCGGCCTCGCCACCCACAGCCTTGCAGCCTGGCCGGCGTGGGCAATGCTGGCCGGTGGTCTGTATCTGATTCTGCGCCGATAGCCAGTCGCCGCACTGGCTGGCACACTTAACCGCTGGACCAAGTGGCTTGCAAAGTGGCTCTGGGCGCTGCGCGCGCCCGCTGTACGGAACCCGAGATGAAAGACTGGCTGGACGAAATCAACTGGAATGCCGATGGACTGGTGCCGGCGATCGCCCAGGACCATCGCACCGGCCGCGTGCTGATGATGGCCTGGATGAACCGCGAGGCGCTCACCCTGACCGCCGCCGAAGGCCGCGCCATCTACTGGTCGCGCTCGCGCGGCAAGCTCTGGCGCAAGGGCGAGGAGTCCGGCCACGTGCAGAAGCTGCACGAGCTGCGCCTGGACTGCGACGCCGACGTGGTAATCCTGATGGTCGAGCAACTGGGCGGCATCGCCTGCCACACCGGCCGCGAAAGCTGCTTCTACCGGGTGTTCGAGAACGGCGCCTGGCAGACCGTCGACCCGGTCCTGAAGGACCCGGATGCCATCTACTCCCACGTAGGTACAGGAAAACCCCATGAGCACTGATACCCTCGCCCGTCTGGCGGAAGTCCTCGAAGCGCGCAAGAATGCCGCACCGGACAGCTCCTACGTGGCCAGCCTGTATCACAAGGGCCTGAACAAGATTCTGGAGAAAGTCGGCGAGGAATCGGTGGAAACCATCCTGGCCGCGAAAGACGCCGCCGCCAGCGGTGACTGCACGGACCTGATCTACGAAACGGCCGACCTCTGGTTCCACTCCCTGGTGATGCTCGCCGCCCTCGGCCAGCACCCGCAGGCGGTACTGGACGAGCTGGACCGCCGCTTCGGCCTTTCCGGGCATGACGAGAAAGCCGCGCGCCAGCCGTCAGCCTGAACCCGACAACTTTGCGAGGAATACAAGATGGGCATCTTTGACTGGAAACACTGGGTCGTCATCCTGATCGTCGTGGTCCTGGTCTTCGGCACCAAGCGCCTGAAGAACCTCGGTTCGGACGTCGGCGAAGCCATCAAGGGCTTCAAGAAGGCGATGAACACCGAGGAAGACGAGAAGAAGGACCCGAACGCCGCTGCCGGCACTCCGCCGCTGAACCAGCCGCACACCATCGACGCCCAGGCGCAGAAGGTCGAAGAGCCGGCGCGCAAGGACTGATTCATGTTCGGTATCAGCTTCAGCGAACTGCTGCTGGTGGGCCTCGTCGCCCTGCTGGTGCTCGGCCCCGACCGCCTGCCGGGTGCCGCGCGCACCGCCGGGCTGTGGATCGGCCGGCTCAAGCGCAGCTTCAACGCCATCAAGACGGAAGTGGAGCGCGAGCTGGGTGCGGATGAAATCCGTCGCCAGCTGCACAACGAACACATCCTGCAGATGGAACAGGAAGCCAGGAAGCTGATGGCGCCGTTGACCGACCTGCAGGAGCAGGCCCGGGAAACCTTCAATCCGCAGCAGCCTGCTGCCCGGCCGGAAGGCCAGGACGCGGCCACCGAGCCGCCCGCAGCGCCCTCCATCGCGCCCAAC
>NZ_JBGLYK010000355.1:0-3509 GCF_047304025.1 Pseudomonas sp. Pseusp97
CTGCTGCGCCGCGAGCTGAAGAGCATTTCCAGCCTGAACCTGCCGGTGCTGCTGTTGCTCAACGACGGCCGCAGCGCCGTGCTGCGCCAATGGCGCGACGACGGCCAGGCGCTGATCCTGCCGTGCGAGACCGATGGCGGCGAGCAGGCCGTCAGCGCCGACGAGCTGGCGGCGCAGTACAGCGGCCAGGCCCTGTTCGCCCGCCCGCGCCACGAACTGGAAGCCGCACGCAAACCGCTGGTGCCGCGCGTCGAAGCCTGGTTCCGCGATACCCTGCGGCTGTCGCGCTGGCTCTACACCGACGCCCTGGTCGCCAGCCTGCTGATCAACCTGCTGGGCATGCTGGTGCCGCTGTTCGTCATGCAGACCTACGACCGCGTGGTGCCCAACCAGGCACTGTCGACCCTCTGGGTGCTCGCCGCCGGCCTGCTGATCGGCACGCTGTTCGAACTGCTGCTGCGGGTTCTGCGCTCCAACCTGCTGGACATGGCCGGCAAGAAGACCGATGTGGTCCTCTCCGCGACCCTGTTCGAACGCATCACCGGCATGTCGCTCAAGGCCAAACCCGAGACCGTCGGCGGCTTCGCCCAGAGCATCCATGACTTCCAGGGCCTGCGCGAATTCCTCACCGCGCTGACCCTGACCAGCCTGATCGACCTGCCCTTCTCGCTGCTGATGATCCTGGTCATCGGCCTGCTCGGCGGCTGGCTGGTGGCCGTACCGCTGCTGGCCTTCCCCATCACCATCGTGTTCGCCCTGATCATCCAGAGCCGCCTGCGCGACACCGTGCAGAAGAGCCTGACTCTGGGCGCCGAGCGCCAGGCCCTGCTGATCGAGACCCTCGGCGGGCTGGAAACCCTCAAGGCCTGTGGCGCCGAAAGCGAGCGCCAGTATCGCTGGGAGTCCACCCACGGCGCCCTGGCGCGGCTGGACAATCACGCGCGTTTCCTCAGCGCGCTGGCGACCAACGGCACCCTGTTCCTCCAGCAGTTCGCCGGCCTGGCGATGATCTGTGCCGGGGTCTACAGCATCCTCGACGGCAACCTCAGCGTCGGCGCACTGGTCGCCAGCTACATGCTCAACAGCCGCGTGCTCGCCCCGCTGGGGCAGATCGCCGGGCTGATCACCCGCTACCAGCAGGCGCGCCTGACCATGAAGAGTACCGACGCGCTGATGGAGCTGCCGCAGGAGCGCCAGGCCCGCCAGCGCCCGCTGGAGCGCACCCAGCTGCACGGCGCCCTGGAAGTGCGCCAGCTGAGCTTCAGCTACCCGGAACAGACCACCCCGGCGCTGAACCACGTCAGCCTGCGCCTGGCCCCCGGCGAGAAGATCGGCATCATCGGCAAGAGCGGCTCGGGCAAGAGCACCTTCGGCCGCCTGCTGATGGGCTTCTATCACCCCGACGAGGGGCAGATCCTGCTCGACGGCCTGGACCTGCGGCAGCTCGACGTCGCCGACCTGCGCCAGCAGATCGGCTACGTCGCCCACGACCTGCCGCTGCTGGCCGGCAGCCTGCGCGACAACCTGACCCTCGGCGCGCGCTATGTCAGCGATGCGCGGATGCTCGAAGTGGCTGAGCTGACCGGCGTCAGCGAACTGGCCCGGCAGCACCCGGCCGGTTTCGACCGCCCGGTGGGCGAGCGCGGCCAGCTGCTCTCCGGCGGCCAGCGCCAGGCGGTACTGATGGCCCGCGCGATGCTGCTGGACCCGCCGATCCTGCTGCTGGACGAACCCACCAGCGCCATGGACAACAGCAGCGAGGAAATCCTCCGCAAGCGGCTGCACGAGGCCTGCCGCGACAAGACCCTGCTGCTGGTCACCCATCGCACCTCGATGCTCAGCCTGGTCGACCGCCTGCTGGTGCTGGACAGCGGCCGCATCGTCGCCGACGGCCCGAAAGACGCGGTCATCGAAGCATTGCGCAAGGGCCACGTCGGCCCGGCAGCGGGGTAATGGCCATGCACTTCTCGCAATCGATCCGCGACTACCTGGGCGGCAATGGCGCCCGCGACACCGAATTCATGCCCGAGGTCCAGGGCACCCTGCTGGAGGATTCGCCCAACGCTACCCGCATTACCCTCTGGGCGGCGCTCGGCCTGCTGGTGGCGGCCATCACCTGGGCCTACTTCGCCGACATCGAGGAAGTGACCAAGGGCGAAGGCAAGGCGATTCCCTCCTCCAAGGTGCAGACCATCCAGAACCTGGAGGGCGGGATCGTCTCGGAAATCTTCGTCCGCGAAGGCCAGGTGGTGAACAAGGGCCAGCCGCTGCTGCGCCTGGACGACACACGTTTCACCTCCAACAAGGGCGAGACCGAGGCCGATCGCAACTCGCTGGAAGCCCGTGTCGAACGCCTGAGCGCAGAAGCCGAAGGGCGTGAGCCGGCGTTCACCGACGACCTGAAGAAGGCTGCGCCGCAGGTGGTGGAAGACCAGCTGGCGCTCTACCAGACCCGTATGCAACGGCAGAACAGCGAGCTCAACATCCTCCAGGAACAGCTGCGGCAGAAAGGCCAGGAGCTGCAGGAATTCCGCGCCAAGACCCAGCAGTACCGCTCGAGCCTCGGGCTGGTGCAGCAGGAGATCAACATGTCCGAGCCGCTGGTGAAGGCCGGCGCAGTGTCCCCGGTGGAACTGCTGCGCCTGCGCCGCAGCGCGGTGGAAATCAGCGGCGACCTCAACGCCACCAACCTCGCCATCCCCCGCGCCGAAGCGGCGGTGAACGAGATCCAGCGCAAAGTGGAGGAGTCGAAACTGGGCTTTCGCAGCGACGCGCTGAAGGAGCTCAACGACGTCCGCACCGACCTCAACAAGCTCACCGCCACCAGCCGCGCCATCGACGACAAGGTCAACCGTACCCTGGTGGTGTCGCCGATGCGCGGCATCGTCAAGCAGCTCAAGGTCAACACCATCGGCGGCGTGGTGCAGCCGGGCAACGACATGGTGGAAATCGTCCCGCTGGAGGACAACCTGCTGGTGGAAGCGCGCGTGCGCCCGCAGGACATCGCCTTCCTCCACCCCGGCCAGAGCGCCACGGTCAAGTTCACCGCCTACGACTACACCATCTATGGCGGGCTCAAGGCCAAGCTGGAAATGATCAGCGCCGACACCATCACCGACGACAAGGGCAACAGCTTCTACATGATCCAGGTGCGCACCGACAAGAACCACCTGGGCACCGACGCCAAGCCCCTGCTGATCATCCCCGGCATGGTGGCGACGGTGGACATCATCACCGGCGAGAAGAGCGTGCTGGACTACATCTTGAAGCCGGTGCTCAAGGCGCGGTGGGAGGCTTTGCGGGAGCGGTGAGTGCTTAGTCGAACTATGCAACGGGAGCAGTCCCTCTCCCCAGTCCTCTCCCTGAAGGGAGAGGGAGCTATCCGAGCCGGCGTTAAGTCCAATGCTCGCCGATAAGTCCGGCGAGCATCACAGTTCAGCGCCACTCCGCACAGTCCCCTCTCCCTTCAGGGAGAGGGTTAGGGAGAGGGCTGTGTGTTTTACACAACT
>NZ_JBGLYK010000356.1:0-3509 GCF_047304025.1 Pseudomonas sp. Pseusp97
GCGCTGGACGGCCTGATCGAGCGCTACAAGCTGCACGGCGAACGCCTGGGTGAGGTAGTCGCCGGCGCCGTGCTCAAGCATTCGCGCGACTTCAACCTGACCCGCGAATGCGTGCTGGGCACGCGCCTGGCGCCGGAGACCCCGGCCTATGACATCCAGCAGGCGTGCGGCACCGGCCTGGAAGCGGCGATCCTGGTGGCCAACAAGATTGCCCTCGGGCAGATCGACTGCGGCATCGCCGGTGGCGTGGACACCACCTCCGACGCGCCCATCGGCGTCAATGAAGGGCTGCGCAAGATTCTCCTGGAGGCCAACCGCGGCAAGTCCAACGGCGAGAAGATCAAAAGCCTGCTGAAGATCCGCCCGCGCCACCTGATGCCGCATATCCCGAAGAACGGCGAGCCGCGTACCGGTTTGTCGATGGGTGAGCACTGCGAGCTGATGGCGCAGACCTGGGCCATCCCGCGCGACGAGCAGGACAAGCTGGCCTTCGAGAGCCACCACAAGCTGGCCGCCGCCTATGACGAAGGCTGGCAGAACGACCTGATGACGCCGTTCCGCGGCCTGGTACGCGACCAGAACCTGCGCCCGGACATCAACCTGGAGAAGATCGGCACCCTCAAACCGGTGTTCGAGCGCGGCCCGCGCGGCACCCTGACCGCGGCCAACTCCACGCCGCTGACGGATGGCGCCTCGGTGGTGCTGCTGGCCAGCGAGGAGTGGGCGAAGGCACGCGGCCTGCCGATCCTGGCGTACTTCAAGGACGGTGAGGCGGCGGCGGTGGATTTCGTCGGCGGCCACGAGGGGCTGCTGATGGCGCCGGTCTACGCGGTGCCGCGCCTGCTGGCGCGCAACGGCCTGACGCTGCAGGACTTCGATTTCTACGAAATCCACGAAGCCTTTGCCGCCCAGGTGCTGTGCACCCTCAAGGCGTGGGAGGACGCGGACTACTGCAAGACCCGCCTGGGCCTCGACGCGCCGCTGGGTTCCATCGATCGCAGCAAACTCAACGTGAAGGGCAGCTCGCTGGCGGCCGGCCACCCGTTCGCCGCCACCGGTGGGCGCATCGTTGCCAACCTGGCCAAGCTGCTGGACGGCGCAGGAAAGGGGCGCGGGCTGATTTCCATCTGTGCGGCAGGCGGCCAGGGTGTGACCGCGATCCTCGAACGGTAATCCAATACAGCGGGACGGATGTTTTCCTCCCCGATGTAAGCAACTCCGTGACTTCAGGCGGCACCGCGCGAGCGGCGCCGCCTTTTTTTATCCGCGCGTCGGGTGGGCGTTACCGGTAGGAGCGAGCTTGCTCGCGAACCGCCCAGGCTTCGGAGCGACCGGTGTTCGCGAGCAAGCTCGCTCCTACGAAGAGCAACGCGTAGGGCGGATAACCTGGAACAGGTTATCCGCCGCCCTTGGAATGGCGGATAACGCTGGCGCGTTATGCGCCCTACGAAACGGATCGGCGCAATTTCCTTCTAGAAAGGCAACTCAACCGCCCTGCAACATCCCCGGATGGATTCGCCGTGAGAACGGCGTCGAGAGCACCAACGAGGTCCTGCTGGTGCCGAACTGGGCGAGGCGGTCGATCAGCTCTTCCAACTCCTGGGTGCAACTGACCGCCACCTTGAGCATCACGCAGGCCTCGCCGGTGATGCGATAGCAGTCGATGATCTGCGGGATCTCCAGCAGCGGGTCGAGCATGCTCTTGCTGCGGTGGTCGTTCAGGCGCATCTCGATCAGGCACTGGATCGAGCGGCCCATCTTCGACAGGTCTACGCTGGCGTGGTAACCGGTGATCACCCCGTCCGCCTCCAGGCGCGCCACCCGGTCGGCCACCGCCGGCGGCGAAAGGTTGATGCGCCGGGCCAGTTCGGCGAAGGACAGGCGGCCGTCTTCCAGGAGGGCGGCGAGCAGGGCGCGGTCGTATTTGTCCATGGTCTGGCTCCGGTTTTGAATCGACGGCGAGGCTCGTGAAATTCCATCGAATAAAAAGTGTTATGCCCGTAATGGCGTTGTCTGTGCCTTATCCGGGGCGGTTCACCTGCATAAAATGAAGCGCTCTGCCTGCCTTGTCGAGCCCCCAGCCATGACCACCATGCCCATGCCCAGAGCCCGCGTTTCACTGACCCTGATCGCCGCTTTCTTCGCCCTCTACTTCATCTGGGGTTCGACCTACCTGGTGATCCGCATCGGCGTCGAATCCTGGCCGCCGATGCTGATGGCCGGCTGCCGCTTCATCATCGCCGGGGCGATCCTGTTCGCCTGGATGCTCTGGCGCGGCGCACCCTTGCCGACGCTGAAGCAATGCCTGTCGGCCGGCGCCATCGGCATCCTGCTGCTCAGCTGTGGCAACGGCGGGGTCACGGTGGCCGAGCACTGGGGCGTGGCCTCGGGCGTGGCGGCGCTGGCGGTGGCGACCGTGCCGCTGTTCACCCTGGTGTTCGGGCGCTTCTTCGGCAACAGGACCAACGCGCTGGAATGGGCCGGTATCGCCCTGGGCCTGTTCGGCATCGTGCTGCTCAACCTCGGCTCGAACCTGCAGGGCAGCCCGGCGGGAGCGGCGCTGATCCTCTTCGCGGCGGCGACCTGGGCCTTCGGCTCGGTGTGGAGCCGGCGCCTGGACCTGCCCGGCGGCGCCATGGCCAGCGCAGTGGAGATGCTGGTGGGCGGCGGCGTGCTGCTGCTGGGCAGCCTGCTCAGTGGCGAGCGCCTGGAGCAGATGCCCACCGCTGCGGGCTGGGGCGCGCTGGCCTACCTGGTGGTGTTCGGCTCGATCATCGCCTTCAGCGCCTACATGTACCTGCTGGCCAACGTGCGCCCGGCCGCGGCGACCAGCTATGCCTACGTCAACCCGGCGGTGGCGGTGATGCTCGGCGTGGTCTTCGCCGGCGAGCACATCGGCCTGGCGGAATCCCTGGCGATGGCGGTGATCATCAGCGCCGTGGTGCTGATCGGCTTGCCGCAGTGGCGGCGCAGCCCCGACGCCTGATCGACGAAAAACAAGCGCCCGCCCGCAGGTGACTGTGGGCGGGCGCTGTCGTGTCCGGCTCAGGCTCAGATGACGAAGAAGCCGTGGGTGCCGTCGCGGCCCAGTTGCTCCACCAGCCCGAACTCCCAGTCCAGGTAGCCCTGCATGGCTTCGCGCGGGTTATCGGTCCCTTCGTACGGACGGCGGTAGCGGTCGATGCGCGGCGCGGCCAGCAGAGTCTCGCCTTCCTCGGTGGGCAGGCCGGCGGCGACCCAGGCGGCGGTGCCGCCGTCGAGGAGGAACACCGGCTTGTCGGTCAGCGCTGCCACGTCGGCGACGGCGAAACGCGCCAGCAGGCTGCTACCGCAGGTGAGGACGTAGCGGTCCGCGTCGCCCAGTTGTGCCAGCGCCTCCTGCAACTGACTGCGCAGGGCCCAGGCGGCGCCGGGGATGTGGCGCTTCACATAGTTGGCGCTGGCGGTGAAGTCGAGCACGGCGGTGCCCGGCGCGCGCTGCCAGTCGGCCAGGGTTTGCGGGGTGATGG
>NZ_JBGLYK010000357.1:0-3497 GCF_047304025.1 Pseudomonas sp. Pseusp97
GGGGGGGGCTTTTTTTTTTTTGTCCCCGCGCCGGCGCCCCCCCCCCCCCCCCCCCGGGGGGGGGGGCGGCCCCCCCCCCCCCCCGCTCCTACGAAAAGCAATGCATCAATTCAGCTTCGACAGAATGTCCCAGGCCAGCTTCACCCGCACCTCATTCGGGTAGTTGCGGTTGGCGAGGATGACGATGCCGCGCTGCTTCGACGGGACGAAGGCCACGTAGGCGCCGAAACCACCGGTGGCACCGGTCTTGTTTACCCAGACGTCCTGCTGCGGTGGCAAGGGTTTGCGCAGCGCCGTGACCGGCTGGCTCTGCAGCACCATGCTGCTGCCGTTGTACTGCTGCAGTTCGGCGAGCTTGGGCGGGTAGGCGTACTGCTCCCAGACCAGGTCCTGGGTCATCGGGCCGACCTGGTAGTAGCCGGTGCGGGTGGCATCCACCGCTGCGCGCAGCTTGTCGCCGGTCTTCACCTCGCCCAGTTGTACCTGGACGAAGCGCAGCAGGTCGCGGCTGCTGGACTTCACCCCGTAGGCCTCGTCGGCGATCTGATCGGGGTTTACCCGCACCGCTGCATCGTCCTTGTCGTAGCCCTGGGCGTAGATGGCCTGGCGGGTCACCGGCACGTCGATGTGGGTGTTGCTCAGGCCCAGCGGTGCGAAGACGTTGCGCTGCATCGCGGTCTTGAAAGGTACGTCGAGTGCGCGCGCGGTGGCGATGCCGAGCAAACCGATACTGGGGTTGGCATAGCTGCGCTGGGTGCCGGCGGGGTACTGCGGTTGCCAGTTCCTGTAATAGTCGGTGAGCTGCTGCGGCGTCTTCACCTCGTCGGGCAACTGCAGCGGAAAGCCCCCGGCGGTGTGGGTGGCGAGGTGGATCAGCGACACCTTGTCCAGCGCGCTGCCGCGCAACTCCTTGAGGTGGCGCGTCGGGCTGTCTTCCAGCTTCAGCTTGCCCACGGCCTGGGCGAAGCCGGCGAGGGTGGCGGTGAAGGTCTTGCTCACCGAACCGATCTCGAACAGCGTGTCGCTGCTCACCGGCTGCCTGTTCTCCTTCGACGCCACGCCGAAGTTGTAGAAGCGCTGCTCACCGTGATCGGTGACGCCGATGGCAAGGCCGGCGATGTTCTGCTCGCGCATCACCTGCTGGGCGAGTTTGTTGACCTTGGCATCGAAATCCGGCGGGGCGGCCTGGGCGAGGCTGGCGAGGAACAGGGAGCAAAAGCTGAGTACGAGTGGGGCGGTCCGGTGCATGACGACTTCCTGGGCAGTGCAATGGGCTGACCCTAGCACCGCTGCGGCCAGGTCTCCAGCCAGACCGGCAGCGCTACGCCCGCGCGCACGGCAATGGTAGGATTCGCGCCCCATGCGAATCTGTGACCTCGACCAACGCCTCGCCGACCTTGGCGCGCTGCCCCTGCACCGCGGCCGGATGCTGCGCGCCTGGCTGCAGGGCAAGCCGCTGGACGCGGGCACCAAACGCCAGGCGGCCGAGGACTTCCTCCCGCTGAGCGTGCGCAACGGCGTGGCGCAGATCGCCGCCGAGCTGGAAGCCCTGGCGACCCTTCATTCGCGTCATCCCGGTGGCGACAACTCCGAGCGCCTGCTGGTGCGCCTGGCAGACGGGCAGATGGTGGAAAGCGTGCTGCTGCCGCGCGGTGGCGTGTGCGTCTCCACCCAGGTCGGCTGCGCCGTTGGCTGCCGCTTTTGCATGACTGGCAAGAGCGGCCTGCTGCGCCAGCTGTCCACCACCGAGATCGTCGCCCAGCTGGTGCTGGCGCGGCGCCTGCGGCCGGTGAACAAGGTCGTGTTCATGGGCATGGGCGAGCCGGCGCACAACCTCGACAACGTGCTCGAAGCCATCGACCGCCTGGGTACCGACGGCGGCATCGGCCACAAGAACCTGGTGTTCTCCACCGTCGGCGACCCGCGCGTCTTCGAGCGCCTGCCGCAGCAGCGGATCAAGCCGGCCCTGGCGCTGTCGCTGCACACCAGCAATGCCGAGCTGCGCGAGCACCTGCTGCCGCGCGCGCCGAAGCTCACTCCCGAGGAGCTGGTGGAGCAGGGCGAGGCCTATGCGCGCGCTACGGACTACCCGATCCAGTACCAGTGGACGCTGCTCAAGGGCATCAACGACAGCCAGGAAGAACTCGACGGCATCCTGCGCCTGCTCAAGGGCAAGTTCGGCGTGCTCAACCTGATCCCCTTCAACGCACTGGAGGGCGACCAGTACCAGCGCCCGGACGCTGAACGCATCGTCGAAATGGTCCGCTACCTGCACAGCCGTGGCGTGCTGACCAAGGTGCGCAACAGCGCCGGGCAGGATGTCGATGGCGGCTGCGGCCAGCTGCGCGCGCGGGCGACCGGGTTGATCGCCAGCACCGGTCGACGGATTTCTCGTTTGGGCGAATGATTGGCGCGCGGCTTTGCTGTTCGAGATCTTGCACAGGTATCGCACCGGTTGTTAGCCTTCCCCATCTGAAAAAACCAGCAGGGCTGGGTATGGCGATCCGGGTTGTCGAAGCACAGGAAGTAGATCAGCAGCGCATAGCCATTCCCGGTTGGGAACAGCAGTACACGCAGATGTCCGCCGGGCGTTTTTCCGGGCGCATCCTGCACGCCGAGGCCGAGGGGATCGAGCTCTACGAGGAGCAGATGAACCTGCGCGTGGAGCAGGAATTCCACGCCCCGCCCGGCGCGCTGGTGTTCAGCTTCGACATGTCCGACAACGCCCTCTACCTGCTCGACGGGGAAACCCGCAACGCCTGGGTCACGCCGGAGAACTACCGCGAGGTGGCGGTGGTGATCAAGGAGGCGGCGAGCTGGGGCCAGCCGGCGGAAACCTTCTCCGAACTGGTGCTGACGCCGCTGCGCTCGGGGCACTGCCAGTCGGTGGCGACTTCGCTGAGCAAACTGCTCACCGGCGCCACGACGGGGGACGACCCGATGGATGCGCCGGGTGTGGCGCAGAGTATCGTCTCCCACTGTTTCTCGTTGCTGTGCGAAGCGCCGCTGGAAGAGGAGCGCCGCGCACGCTCCATCGTCCAGGCCAAGCGCGTGGTGCAGCGGGTCAAGGAGGTGGTGAACGATTGCCCTGATGAGCAGTTCGGCATGGCTGATCTCGCCGCCAAGGCGGGCGTTTCACCGCGCACGCTGCAGCAGTCGTTCCTGCATTACGCCGGCATCCCGCCCATCGTCTGGTTGCGCAATCGCCGCCTGAACGCCGCGCGGCGCGACCTGCTGGCCGCCGCCGAATCCGGCATGACCGTGGCCGAGGTGGCGATGAAGTGGTCGTTCTGGCACCTGGGGCGGTTTTCCCAGTCGTATTTCGCGCTGTTCGGCGAGTATCCCAAGACCACGGCGAAGCAGGGTGGGCGGGGCTGACGCCAGGCTTTGCGTTTCGCCTCGAACCTGTGCCGTGCGGTTCGCGAGCAAGCTCGCTCCTACAGATCAGGCCTGGCGCGCTCTTCGTAGGCAGTCACTTATACACATCTCCGAGCCCA
>NZ_JBGLYK010000358.1:0-3444 GCF_047304025.1 Pseudomonas sp. Pseusp97
GCCAGGAGCAGCGCCCGGCGCCAGCGCAGCAACGCCCGGACGGCTGGGGCCAGACGCGCTTCTCGCAACCTGCGGGCAATGCCGCTTATGCGAATAATCCCGCGGCCAGCAACCCGAACGATTTCAGGCCTGCACAACCGGCCCAGGCTGCGCCCCAGGGCGGCGGCTTCCTGCGCGGCGCCCTGCAGACCGCCGCGGGCGTGGCCGGTGGCGTGATGGTGGCGGACCTGCTGACCAGCATGTTCCACCACAACCAGCCGCAGGAAATCGTCGAAGTGATCCAGGAGCAGCCAGTACAGCCAGAACCGTCCAGCGTCGACGACGGGCGCGGCGATGACTCGTCCCTGGGCGGCGACCGCTACGCCGACAATGGCTTCAGCGATGCTAATTACGACGACAGCGGCAGCTTCGGCGACGACTCCGGCTTCTTCGGCGGCGACGACGGCGACCTGTTCAGCTGAGCCGCCGGCGAAGCAGTCCCGCCCGCCGGGACTGGCGGGGGCGCGCCACTGTGCCGATAATGCGCCCCCGCTGTTCGAGTCCCGGAGTCACCGTTGAAGACCATCGCCCTGTTCGCCGACGTGCAGAACCTCTACTACACCGTGCGTCAGGCCTACGGCTGCCACTTCAACTACGCCGCGCTGTGGGCCGAGCTGAGCGCCCAGGGCAACATCGTCCAGGCCTATGCCTACGCCATCGACCGCGGCGATGCCAAGCAGCAGCAGTTCCAGCAGATCCTGCGCAAGCTCGGCTTCACCGTGAAGCTCAAGCCCTACATCCAGCGCGCCGACGGCTCGGCCAAGGGTGACTGGGACGTGGGCATCACCATCGATATCCTCGACGCCGCGCCGAACGTCGACGAGATCGTCCTGGCCTCCGGCGACGGCGATTTCGACCTGCTGCTCGACCGCGTCCGCGCCGGCGGCACCGACGCCACCGCCTACGGCGTGCCGGGCCTCACCGCCCAGGCGCTGATCCGCGCGGCCAGCCGCTACGTACCTATCGAAGGCGCGCTGCTGCTGCGCTCCTGAGCCTTGCGGCTACAATGCCGCCCATTCGAATCGTTTTTCGCGAGCGCTCCATGACCTTCGCCAACCTTGGCCTGATCGATCCCCTCCTGCGCGCCCTCGACGGGCTCGGCTACCAGAACCCGACGGCGGTGCAGGCCCAGGCCATCCCGGCCGTGCTCAAGGGCCGTGACCTGCTGGCCGCTGCCCAGACCGGCACCGGCAAGACCGCCGGCTTCGCCCTGCCGCTGCTGCAGAAGCTGCTGCAGGAAGGCCCGCAGGTGGCGGCCAACTCGATCCGCGCGCTGGTGCTGGTGCCGACCCGCGAGCTGGCCGAACAGGTGCACGAGAGCTTCCGCGCCTATGGCCAGCACGTGCCGCTGCGTACCGCCGTGGCATATGGCGGGGTCAGCATCAACCCGCAGATGATGAAGCTGCGCAAGGGCGTCGACGTGCTGGTGGCGACCCCTGGCCGCCTGCTCGACCTCTACCGGCAGAACGCCCTGAAATTCACCCAGCTGCAGGCGCTGGTGCTGGACGAGGCCGACCGCATGCTCGATCTCGGTTTCGCCCGTGAGCTGGACGAAGTCTTCGCCGCGCTGCCCAGACGCCGGCAGACCCTGCTGTTCTCGGCGACCTTCTCCGATGCCATCCGCCAGATGGCCCGCACCCTGCTGCGCGACCCGCTGACTATCGACGTCGCTCCGCGCAACACGGCGGCGAAGACGGTGAAGCAGCACCTGCTCACCGTGGACAAGAAGCGCAAGGCCGAACTGTTCCTGCACCTGCTGCGCGAGCAGGGCTGGCGCCAGGCACTGGTGTTCGCCAAGACCCGCAAGGGCGTCGACGAACTGGTTGACCTGCTGCAGCGCGAAGGCATCCGAGCCGACTCCATCCACGGCGACAAGCCACAGCCGTCGCGTCTTCGCGCCCTGGCGCGGTTCAAGGCCGGCGAGGTGGACTTCCTCATCGCCACCGACGTCGCCGCGCGCGGCCTGGATATCGAGGAGATGCCGCTGGTGGTCAACTTCGACCTGCCCATCGTCCCCGAGGATTACGTGCACCGCATCGGCCGGACCGGCCGTGCCGGCGCCAGCGGCCAGGCGATCTCGCTGGTCTGTGCCGATGAAGTGCAGCAGCTGGCGGCCATCGAGACGCTGATCGGCCAGACCCTGCAGCGCCAGGAAGAAGACGGCTTCGAGGCGGAGCACCGGGTGCCGGTCACCGCCCCCGGCGGGCAGGTGATGAAGAAGCCGAAGAAGCCCAAGCAACCCAAGGTGCCGGAAGGCAAACCGGGCAAGGTGCACCTCGGCTCGCTGCTGGATGACAAGCCGCAGGTCAAGGCGGTGCGCAAGGCGCCGGGCTTCGGTCTCGGCGGCAAACCGGCTGGCGGCAAGCCTGCTTCCGGTAAATCCCCGGCGGGGAAGCCGGGCGGCAAGGGCGCTCGTCGCCCCTGAGCCGATACGGCGCGCCCTGCCTCATCGCGGTGCGCGCCGGAGGTTGAATCAGTCGCTGTCTTCAGGCGTGGCGGGGCCTTGCGGGGTGTGGCGCAAAAGCTGCATTTCCGTGTGGAATCCCGAACGCCTATAGTGTGCCCATCGCGCACACAACAAGAACGACAGCCCATGCGCCACAAGGAACTCAAAGCCTGGACCGGCGGAGTCGCCCACCTGCTCCCGCTGGCCGCCGGTCGTCCGCGCCTGCTCGGCCTCAGCCAGTGGCTGCAGCAGGTCTGCGCGGTGGATAACTTCGTGCTCTTCGTCTACGAAGGCAACCACCGGCCGCTGGACCTGTTCGACACCTTCCCGGCCGACATCCGCCACGTCTATGTCGAGGACTACCAGGCCGGCCCCTACCTGCTCGATCCGTTCTACCTCGCCTGCACCCGTCAGCAGGCGCCGGGACTGTGGCGCCTGCGGCAGTTCGCGCCGGACCACTTCTACCTGGGCGAGTACTACCAGACCTACTACCAGCAGACCGGCCTGACCGAGGAAATCGCCTTCTTCATCGACCTCGCCGATGGCGCCACCGCCGTGCTCTCGCTGATGCGCAAGACTTCCAGCCCCGCCTACAGCCGCGACGAGATGCAGCTACTGGAATGTGCGCGGCCGGTGGTGGAGCAGGTGGTGCGCGAGGCCTGGGAACTGCGCCGCGCGCAACCGCGCCCGGCGCAGGACCTGGACTACCAGATCCGCGAGGCCTTCGACCAGTTCGGCGCCCAGCTGCTCACGCCGCGCGAGCAGGAGATCGTCCAGCTGCTGCTGCGCGGCCACTCCAGTGCCTCGGTGGCCGAGCAGCTGGACATCAGCCCCGGCACGGTGAAGATCCACCGCAAGAACCTCTACGCCAAGCTCGGCATCGGCAGCCAGGATTAGGGAGAAGGCAGGACTTCACGTAGGAGCGGACCTTGTCCGCGAAATCCCTCGCGGCGGAATGC
>NZ_JBGLYK010000359.1:0-3435 GCF_047304025.1 Pseudomonas sp. Pseusp97
GCGGCGCCGCCGCGGGGGGGCGCGCGCCGGGCCGCCCCGCGCCGGGGCGGGGGGGGGGGGGGGGCCCCCCGCCACTGCTCCATCCAGTCGCGGAAGCGGATACGTTCCTCGCGCACGAGCCAGCCATCCTGCTCGGCGAAGCTTTCGGACAGCCACAGACCGCGGGTGCTGGCCTTGCACAGCTCGCCCTTGCTCAGGGTGAACAGTTCGCCAGTCGGCTGACCCTGCTCCAGTGGCAGCAGATAGAGGTCCGGACGGCGGCGGTCCAGCCGCGCCACCAGCGGGCCGCTTTCGAGTTTCTCGTCGACATGGAACAGGCTGACTTCGCGCGCGTCCTTGGGCAGTTCCATGCGCAGGTCGTAGACCAGCTGCAGCGAAGCCGTCGGCAGGTGCACGTAGGCCTGCGGGCGCTCCAGCAGGCGCAGCGCCCCCGCCTGCACCGGGCGCGAGGCGCCGGACAGCGGCGTCAGGGAAAAGTGGCTGGTCTCGCGGTAGCGCAGGATGCCCTCGTAGGGCGTCGGCAACCAGGTGTCGCCGAAGCGCCCGCCGAGCCAGCCGTCGGCGGTTTCCACCAGGCATTCCTCGGCGACTTCCTGGATTGCGGTGAGCAGCGGCAGGTTCAGTTCGTGGGCCGGCACGTAACCTGAAATCAGCTTGAGCACCGTGTCGCCACGGTCCAGGCGGCGCTGGCGCACGAGGATCCAGTGGTCGCGGCCCTGGTAGTTCAGGGTCAAGCGCACCGAGACGCCGAGGTTGGCCAGTTCGACGCCGAAGCGCTCGGTCTCGTTGATCTGGATGGGGCGACGCTTTTCCAGGACCTGGGCGAAGTTCAGGGGCTTGCCGAGAGTCTGGTAGGCGAGACCTTCCGCGCTGGCTTGCACCAGCAGCGGCAGGGTCTTGAAGGCGGTCGGGTCCTTGCGGGCGAGCGTACGGGGCATAGGGTCTTCCTTTCTTGCAGGGCCTGGTCGTACAAGGCGCCGGGTTGCGCTGGCGCGTCCTTACCTGGGTAAGCGACGCCGACGCGAACGCTGACTGTCCTGAAAGACAGTCCGGCCGATCGTTCATTACGAGGGTCGCTACAACCTGGACAGCCTGACACCGCTCCTGGTGTCATCGAAAATCGAAAGGATTTCCGGATTTTTCCCTGAAAGGCTGGGCGATTCCGATGCTTTTGCACGGGGATAACCAGATGGCGACAGTTTTTCTGCCCCCGAGAGTCGCGGGGGAATCTGAGCATGGCACAGGAATAGGTAATCCACATGACCGCCGATCAGCGGTCGAGGACCTCGGCGGCGATGTTCACGTTGTGGGCCAGGTGCAGCGGATTAATGGTGCCGACGATGGCGCTGGCGACGCCGGGATGGCCCAGCACCAGCTCGAAACTGGCGCGCACCGGGTCGATGCCGGGGGCGAGGGTGGCGTGGCCGCTGGCCAGGGCCTTCTTGATCAGGATGCCGCGGCCATGGGCCTGGGCATGGTCGATCACCGGCTTTTCCGCCTGCTCGTTGAGGTTGTAGGTAACCATGGCGCAGTCGCCGCGCTCCAGGGCCAGCAGGCCGCCGTCGGCGGTCTTGCCGGAGAAGCCGAAGCCGCGGATCAGCCCTTCCTTCTTCAGCTGTTCCAGGGTCGCGTAGACCTCGGTGCCGCGCAGGATGCCCTGGTCGTTGCCGTCGGAGTGCACCAGCACCAGGTCGATGTAATCGGTCTCCAGGCGCTGCAGGCTGCGCTCCACCGAGCGCCGCGTGTGGGCGGCGCTGAAGTCGAACTGCGACTGGCCGCCGACGAATTCCTCGCCGGTCTTGCTGACGATCACCCACGCATCGCGTTGGCCGCGCAGCAGCGGGCCGAGGCGTTCCTCGCTGCGCCCATAGGCCGGCGCGGTGTCGATCAGGTTGATGCCCAGCTCGCGGGCCAGCGCGATCAGGTCGGCGGCCTCGCGGTCATCGGGGATGCGGAAGCCTTCGGGGTACTTCACGCCCTGGTCGCGACCCAGTTTCACGGTGCCCAGGCCCAGCGGCGAGACGTTCAGGCCGGTGCTGCCCAGTGGGCGGTGCAGGTGATGCAGGGTCTTCATCCGAGCAGTTCCTCCCAGACCGGGCGGGCCATGGCCGGGCGCGGCAGGTCCGGCAGGGCAGCGCTGGCCTGCGGGCGGATGCCGCTCTTCTCCAGGGACTCCAGCACTCGGTCGGCGAAGTTCGGTGCCAGGGCCAGCTTGGTCGGCCAGCCGACCAGCAGCGCGCCCTCGTCGGCGAGGAAGGCGCTGTCCGGGCGCAGCAGGTTGTTCTGCGAGGGCTCGGCGCGGTCCACGCGCAGGGTGGCCCAGCGGGCGGCGGAAAGGTCGATCCACGGCACCAGCTTGTGCAGCTCGCGCTGCGCCTCGGCGATCTGTTCGGCCTCGTTGCGCGCCACGCCGCCGGCTTCGGCGATGTCGCCGCCCAGGTACCAGACCCAGTCGCCATTGCTCAGCGGGTGGGTGGTGACGGTGACGCGGGGTTTCGGCCCGCCGCCGAGGCAGTGGGCGTACAGCGGTTTCAGGGTCGGCGCGGTAACGAGCACCATGTGCAGCGGACGGCGCTGCATCTCCGGGCGCTCCAGGCCCAGCTCGCGCAGCAGTGCCTCGTTGCCGGCGCCGGCGCTGAGCACCACGCGCTGGGCGCGGATCTCGCGGCCATCGACGCGCAGGCCGGCCAGCTTGTCGCCCTCACGCAGCGCTTCGATACGCTCGCCGGCCAGCAGGCTGTCGCCAGCCAGTTCGGCCAGGCGGGCGACCAGGCTGGGCACGTCCAGCACCAGTTCGGTGAGGCGATAGGCCTTGCCCTTGAAGGCCTTGTCCTGCAGGGCTGGCGGGAGGTCGGCGCCTTTCACCTGGGCGACGCGGCTGCGCACTGCCTTGCTGGCGAAGAAGCTGGTGAGGTTGCCGGCGAGGCCGCCGGGCGACCACAGGTAGTGGGCGTCGGAGAGTACGCGCACGCCGCGCAGGTCCACTTCGCCGGTGCCGGCCAGGCAGTCGCGCCACAGTGCGGGCATGTCGGCGATGGCTTCGGAGGCGCCGGTCAGCGCGCCGTGCAGGGCGTACTTGGTGCCGCCATGGATGATTCCCTGCGAGCGCATGCTCTGCACGCCGCCCAGCGCGGTGTTCTCCACCAGTACGGTGGAAAAGCCGGCGCGCCGCAGGCGGGCATTGAGCCATAGACCGGCTATGCCGCCGCCGACGATGAGGATGTCGGTGCTCAGGGATTCGGACATGAAAGCGCCTCGAGGGAAAAAACGAAGGGCGCAGTATAACGCTTGAGGGCGGCGGCAAACGCCCGTTGGCTCAGGCTGCTTTATGTAGGAGCGGGCGTTGTGGCGGACCCCGGGGGCGGGGGGGGGTGGTTTGCGGGCCAGCGCGGGCCGAAAGAAATGTGACGGCGCCCGGTGAGTGGCCCGCGGGGG
>NZ_JBGLYK010000035.1:0-35979 GCF_047304025.1 Pseudomonas sp. Pseusp97
CCAGCACGGCCTCGCGCGTGGCACACCGTGCTCCACGGTGAACAAGATGTGCGGTTCGGGCATGAAGGCCGCGATGCTGGCCCACGACGCCATCCTCGCCGGCAGCGCCCGCGTCGCCCTGGCCGGCGGCATGGAGAGCATGTCCAACGCGCCGTTCCTGCTGGACCGCGCCCGCAGCGGCTACCGCATGGGCCACGGCCGGGTGCTCGACCACATGTTCCTCGACGGTCTCGAGGACGCCTACGACAAAGGGCGCCTGATGGGCACCTTCGCCGAGGATTGCGCCGAGAAATACTGTTTCACCCGCGAGCAGCAGGACGACTACGCCATCGCCTCGCTGACCCGCGCGCAGAAGGCCATGAGCGAAGGCCGCTTCAAGGACGAGATCGTCGCGGTGACGGTCAAGTCCGGAAAGGAACTGCGCGCCATCAGCGAGGACGAGCAGCCGCCGAAGGCAAAACTCGACAAGATACCCACCCTGAAACCGGCCTTCCGCGACGGCGGTACGGTGACGGCGGCCAATGCCAGCTCCATCTCCGACGGCGCCGCCGCGCTGGTGCTGATGCGCCTGTCCGAAGCCGAGAAGCGTGGCCTGACGCCGCTGGCGGCGATCCGCGGGCATTCGTCCTACGCCGATGCGCCGAACCTGTTCCCAACCGCCCCGGTGGGCGCGGTGGAGCGCCTGATGCAGCGTACCGGCTGGGCGCTGGGCGACGTCGATCTGTTCGAAGTCAACGAGGCCTTCGCCGTGGTTGCCATGGCCGCCATGCGCGACCTCGACATTCCCCACGACAAGCTCAACGTCCACGGCGGCGCCTGCGCCCTCGGCCACCCCATCGGCGCCTCCGGCGCGCGGGTGATCGTGACCCTGTTGTCGGCGCTCAAGCAGTACGACCTCAAGCGCGGCGTCGCCTCGGTGTGTATCGGTGGCGGTGAAGCCACGGCCATCGCGGTCGAGCGTCTGGTCTAAGGAGCGAGAGATGATCCCCAGCGAAGAAGACATCCAGATACGCGACGTTGCCCGCCAGTTCGCCCAGGAACGGCTCAGGCCTTTCGCCGCCGACTGGGATCGCGAGCACCGTTTCCCGGCCGAAGCGCTGAAGGAAATGGCCGACCTCGGCTTCCTCGGCATGCTGGTGGCCGAGGAGTGGGGCGGCGCACAGACCGGCCACCTGGCCTACGCCATGGCGCTGGAGGAAATCGCCGCCGGCGACGGCGCCTGCTCGACCATCATGAGCGTGCACAACTCGGTGGGCTGCATGCCCATCGCCAAGTTCGGCAACGACGAGCAGAAGCGCCAGTTCCTGGTGCCGCTGGCCCGTGGCGAGATGATCGGCGCCTTCGCCCTGACCGAGCCGCAGGCCGGCTCCGACGCCAGCTTCCTGAAGACCCGCGCACGCCGCGACGGCGATCACTACGTGCTGAACGGCAGCAAGCAGTTCATCACCTCCGGCAAGCATGCGGGCCTGGTGATCGTCTTCGCGGTGACCGATGCGGCGGCGGGCAAGAAGGGCATCAGCGCCTTCATCGTGCCCACCGATACCCCCGGCTACCGCGTGGTGCGCGTCGAGGACAAGCTCGGCCAGCATGCTTCCGATACCTGCCAGATCGCCTTCGACGACGTGCGTATCCCGGCCGGCTACCGGCTGGGTGAGGAGGGACAGGGGTACGCCATCGCCCTGGCGAATCTCGAGGGCGGGCGCATCGGCATCGCCTCGCAGGCGGTCGGCATGGCCCGCGCGGCCTTCGAATACGCCCGCGACTACGCCCACGAGCGGGAAACCTTCGGCAAGCCGATCATCCAGCACCAGGCGGTGGCCTTCCGCTTGAGCGACATGGCCACCGAGATCGCCGTGGCGCGGCAGATGGTCCACCACGCCGCCAGCCTGCGCGAAGCCGGCCTGCCGTGCCTGACCGAAGCCTCGATGGCCAAGCTGTTCGCCTCGGAGATGGCCGAACGCGTGTGCTCCGCGGCGATCCAGACCCTCGGCGGCTATGGCTATCTGCAGGACTACCCGGTGGAGCGCATCTACCGCGACGTGCGCGTGTGCCAGATCTACGAAGGCACCAGCGACGTGCAGCGGCTGGTGATCGCGCGGAGTCTTTGAAGGGTTCGCCGGCAGACCCCGGCCTGTTCGTTGGACAGGCACTTCGGCAGGGCGGGGTTTGCGGGTGGCTTGCTTTTCTGTAGGAGCGAGCTTGCTCGCGAACAATGCTCGCTGGGGATTTCTCGGCTGGGCGGTTCGCGAGCAAGCTCGCTCCTACAGCTCCGACGGTCGCTGGAGTTACCTGGAGGAGCGAATCTTATCCGCGATCCGGCCGGCAGGCCGGCCACAACGTCTGTCCCGGCTTCGCCGGGTTTCGCGGAGAAGCTCCGCTCCTACAAAAGCCGATGCGGCGCAGGATGCCAGGAATGGCCAACGTAGGATGGCGTGGAGCGAAGCGATACCCATCGATGGGTATCGTCCGAAACATCAGGTGCGCTCTGCCGCCTCGCGCGCTTCCCGTGCCGTCACCTGCTGGCACAGCTCGATGATCTGCTCGCGCATCCAGCGGTTGGCCGGGTCCTGGTCGGTGCTTTCGTGCCAGTACAGGTGGGTTTCCAGCTTGGGCACGTCGTTCACCGGCAGGTCGACGAAATGCAGGCCATGGTGGCGGGCGAAGCGCTCGGGCACGGTGACTACCATGTCGGTCTGCTGTACCACGGTGGAGGCCATCAGGTAGTGCTGCGAGCGCAGGGCAATCTTGCGCTGCAGGCCCATCTTGCCCAGTGACAGGTCCACATAGCCCAGGCCGCTGCGGCGGCTGGAAATCTGGATGTGCGCCACCGACAGGTATTCCTCCAGCGTCAGCTTGTCCTTGGCCAGCGGGTGGCCCTGGCGCATGGCGCAGACGTAGCGGTCCTCCATCAGCTTGACGTGGCGCACCTGCGGATCGGTATTCAGCGGCGCGTCCACGGCGAAGTCCAGGCGACCGGCGGCCAGCTCCTTGGTGGTCTCGCGGCGCTTGGAGAGGAAGCTCTCGATGTGCACGTTCGGCGCCAGGCGGCGCAGGCGCTGGAACAGCGGTGGCAGGACGATGGCCTCGGTGAGGTCGGTCATGCTGATGCGGTAGGTCTTGCTCGCCTGGGTCGGCGTGAAGGTGCGGCTTTCCTGCACCGAGACGCGCAGCAACTGCAGCGCGTTGCGCACCGGCCCGATGATGTTCTGCGCCATGGGCGTGGGCACCATGCCCTGCGCGGTGCGCACGAACAGCGGGTCGTTGAAGGTCTCGCGCAGGCGGGCGAGGGCGTTGGAAACAGCGGGCTGGGTAATGCCGACTATCTGTCCGGCGCGGGTCAGGTTGGCTTCGGTGTAGATCGCGTCGAAGACGATGAACAGGTTCAGATCGACCTTGCTGAGGTTCATTCCAGGGCTCCGCTTGTAGTTGTTCTGCGGCCGATCATACCCGAACGAACGCTCAGGTCCATACGGGTTATGAATGTTCATTGATTCGGATAATAGGCTGGGTAAATGCCTTGGGCTGTTCTAGCATCATCACCACACAAACAACCGCCGCCAGAAGGTTAGCCCCCATGGATTTCGCTTATTCCGCCAAGGTTCAGGACCTGCGTGAACGCGTTACCGCGTTCATGGATGCCTATGTCTATCCCGCCGAGAAGGTGTTCGAGGAGCAAGTGGCGCAGGGCGACCGCTGGCAGCCCACGGCCATCATGGAAGAGCTGAAGGCCAAGGCCCGGGCCGAGGGTCTGTGGAACCTGTTCCTGCCCGAGTCCGAACTGGGCGCCGGCCTGACCAACATGGAATATGCGCCGCTGGCGGAAATCATGGGCCGCTCGCTGATGGGTTCCGAACCCTTCAACTGCTCCGCCCCGGACACTGGCAACATGGAAGTGCTGGTGCGCTACGGCACCGAAGAACACAAGCGCACCTGGCTGGAGCCGCTGCTGCGCGGCGAGATCCGCTCCGCCTTCGCCATGACCGAGCCGGGCGTGGCTTCCTCGGATGCCACCAACATGGAAGCCAACGCGGTGCGCGAGGGTGACGAGTGGGTCATCAACGGCCGCAAGTGGTGGACCTCCGGCGCCTGCGATCCGCGCTGCAAGATCATGATCTTCATGGGCCTGACCAACCCGGACGCGCCGCGTCACCAGCAGCATTCGATGATCCTGGTCCCCACCGACACCCCCGGCGTGAAGATCCTCCGCCCGCTGCCGGTGTTCGGCTATGACGACGCCCCGCACGGCCATGCCGAAGTGCTCTTCGAGAACGTCCGCGTGCCCTACGAGAACGTGCTGCTCGGCGAAGGACGCGGCTTCGAGATCGCCCAGGGTCGCCTCGGCCCGGGCCGTATCCACCACTGCATGCGCTCCATCGGCATGGCCGAGCGCGCGCTGGAACTGATGTGCAAGCGCTCCGTCAGCCGTACCGCCTTCGGAAAGCCGCTGGCGCGCCTGGGCGGCAACATCGACCACATCGCCAACTCGCGCATCGAGATCAACCAGGCTCGCCTGCTGACCCTCAATGCCGCGTACATGATGGATACCGCCGGCAACAAGTTCGCCCAGAGCGAGATCGCGCAGATCAAGGTGGTGGCGCCGAACGTCGCGCTGCAGGTGATCGACCGCGCCATCCAGATGCACGGCGGCGCCGGTGTCTCCAACGACACCCCGCTGGCGTACTTCTATGCCATGCAGCGCACCCTGCGCCTGGCCGACGGCCCGGACGAAGTGCACCGCGCGGCCATCGGCAAGTACGAGATCGGCAAGTACGTGCCGCGTGATGCGCTGCGCAGCAGCCGCTGATCCCAGGCAACCATGAAAAAGGCCCGCTGATGCGGGCCTTTTTCATTGGCTCGGGTCAGAGGGTAGGGCGCATAACGCCTACGGCGTTATCCGCCATCGACGGCTCCGGCGGATAACTCGTTCCGGGTTATGCGCCCTACATGCTCTTCGTAGGAGGGAGCTTGCTCGCGAACAGCCTCCGCCAACGAACAAGGCCAGCTTGCGCTGGCCTTGTTCATTCATTGCACGGGAGCAGGCTCCGGCCCGTCGCTCTTCGCCTGCTGCTCGAGCAGCCACTGCCGTCTCGTATGCAACTGGGCGGCGAAGGCGCGCGCGGCGGCCTCATGGGGAAATCGCAGCGCGCGTCGACCGAGGCGGACCTGCCAATAGGCCCGGCCGCGAAACTCAACGGCTTCGATCCTCACCTCCAGCGCTTGCATGGGTCCTCTCCTGGCTGACGATTTCCAGCGGCTCCTCGCTGGATCGGCGGGTCTTGAGCAAGGATAGCAGTATGCCACCCGCCAAAAGGCCGAAGGTTACGCCAAGCGACAGGGCGGCGGGAACCTTGCCGATGAATCCGTGCAGGAAAATCTTCGTGCCGATGAACACCAGCACCAGCGCCAGGGCGTACTTCAGGTAGACGAAGCGGTGGATCATCGCCGCCAGCGAGAAGTACAGGGCGCGCAGGCCGAGGATCGCGAAGATGTTCGAGGTGTAGACGATGAACGGGTCCTGGGTGATGGCGAAGATCGCCGGCACGCTGTCCACGGCGAACACCAAGTCGGCCAGTTCGATCAGGATCAGCGCCAGGAACAGCGGAGTGGCATAGCGCACCAGCTTGCCCGAGGCATCGGGCATCTTCACGAAGAAGTGGTGCTCGTGAATGGTGTCGGTCATGCGGATGCGCTTGCGCAGGAACTTCAGTACCGGGTTGTTCGCCAGGTCCGGCTCGTCGTCATGCCTGCTGAACAGCATCTTCACGCCGCTGAACAGCAGGAAGGCGCCGAACACATACATGATCCATTCGAATTCCTTCACCAGCGCGGCGCCCAGGCCGATCATCAGCGCGCGCATGACGATGGCGCCGAGGATGCCCCAGAACAGCACCTGGTGCTGGTAGCGGCGGGGGATGCCGAAGAAGCCGAAGATCATCGCCATGACGAACACGTTGTCCATGGACAACGACTGTTCGACGAGGAAACCGGTGTAGTATTCCACCGCGCTGGTGGCGCCGAACTCGTACCAGACCCAGCCGCCGAAGGCCAGGCCGCAGGCGAAGTAGCCGGCAGAGAGCATCAGGCTCTCGCGCACGCCGATCTCATGGTGATCGCGTTGCAGGACGCCCAGGTCGAGTACGAGCAGAAGAATCACGATGGCCAGGAAGGCCAGCCAGAACCAGGTGGCGGTTCCGAGGAATGGTTCGGTCAAAAAGGCGTGCAGAGCTGTCATGTGGCCCCTCCCTTAGTGTCGTTGTCGAAAAGTGACTCCGACATGGCGGTTGGCAACCGTCAGAGGGGCCCGGCGTCACTGGCGCGAAAATAGCAGAGCGGACGCCTCAGGCAAGCGGTGGAACGTAACAAGTTCCTACATGAATTCGAGACCGAGGAGTCAGCGCCCGACAGAAATCTGGATGCTGATCCTCGGAAAGAGTTCAGGATCTTCAGTAAACCCAGACCTCCACGCGGCGATTCTTCACCCGGCCGTCGTTGTCGCTGTTGGCCGCCACCGGCAGGGCATCGCCCATGCCGCTGATCTCGCGGAACATCACGCCTTCCTTCGCCAGCTCGCGGCGCACGGCCATGGCGCGCAGCTTGGAAAGCAGCTCGGCGCGGGCCGGGTCCTGCTTCGGATCGCCGAAGCCGACCAGCACCGCCTGCTTGTTCATCTTGCCGTTGTGCTGCAGGTAGGCCAGCAGGCGGTCGATGTCACGCTGGGCCTTGTTGTCCAGGGTGGCGCTGCCCTCGCGGAAGCGGAAGTTGACCGACAGCCGCTCGGCGTCGCGCGCCAGGGCCTGGTAGTTCTCCGGCATGCTCGCGCGCGGCGCCATCTTCACCGCCTGCACGCGCTGGCCGACGAAACCGCTGGCGCTTACCAGGGCCTGGCCCTTGTCGCCCTGGGCGAACTGCAGCAGGGCGCGGGCCCAGCGGTTCGGTTCCTCGGGCTTCATATAAAGGAACAGGCGCCGCGACAGCGGGTAATCCTCGGTGGCGATGAGGGTGGCGGACGGCGGCATGGCCTGGGAGTCGCCATCGGCGATGCGCAGGGCCTTTGACTTCTGGATCGACGACAGGCCGACGAAGCCGATGCCCTGCGGATCCTTGCTGACCTCCGCGGACAGCTGGTCGCTGGACTCGAAACGCTGCACGCCGTTTGCCAGCGCCTTGCCGTGGCTGGCGAGGACCAACTCCTTGAAGGTATCGAAGGTCCCGGAGTTGTCGTCGCGGGAATACAGGTGGATCGCGCCGCCGTGCCCGCCGATTTCTTCCCAGGTCTTCACCTCGCCGGAAAAGATCTTCGCCAGCGTATCGGTAGTCATCTCATCCAGCGGGTTGGCCGGGTTGACGATGATCGCCAGGCCGTCGATGCCTATCACCTGTTCGGCCTTGGCGCTGCGCAGGTTCCCCGATGCCGAAAGGCCCGCGACCTCCGCGTCCTTGATCGGGCGCGAGGCGGCGGCCAGCTCGGCGCTGTTGTCCTTGAGCGCGACGAAACCGGTGCTGGAACCGTGGGCTGCCAGATCGACGATGGCCTCCTTGCCTTCCGGGCTGCGACCGATGATGCGCTGCTCGTTCTCCGCCTTGCCCGGTTTGGCGCTGACATCGCTGTAGCCCTCGCTGACCAGCAGGCCCTTCACCAGCTCCGGCAGCAGGTGCGCGCCGATGGTGTTGGAGCCCTGGATGCGCAGCACCGGCTCACCGCCCTGGGACGAGGGCAGGGCGGCGAATGCCGACCAGGGGAACGCGTAGCAGATGAACGCGATGGTGAGCCAGGCGATGGTCACGGGCCAGGGTTGGGCGTCGCTGGGGCTCGACTTGTACTGCATGGGTCAACTTCCATTTTGAGGCATCGTTGGCGCGGCAGATTAAGTCGGAATCATTGCATCGATATGACGCCTGGCTGCAGGGCAGGGCGGTTTGCGCGGCCTTCAGACATGACCGATGGATTGCAGGACATTTCCCATTTCGACGCCCTCCGGCCCGGGGTTATACAGGGCGCCCGATACGGCCATGCCGGAGAACGAGATGGACGAGATTTTCGATTTTGCGTCGGTGCTGATGAAGCTGGTGCTCATCCTGCTGGTGATGCTGATGGCCGGCTCACTGGTCATTGCCCCTGACAGGACACTGGCCGTGGCGCCCGCGATGCTCCTGCTGGTGGTCCCGCTGTTCGTCCTGGTGACGGTGCTGGACCTCGCCGGCGTCGTGCAGCGTATTTCCGCCAACAGGCTGGCCAGGAAGAGCCAGCCTCACTGGAGCCACGACTGAGGGGGGATTGCGCGAGTTGCTGACGCATGAGTGCTGACGGAGTGATAGGAAAAATCTCCCGGCTCATCAGGAAAGCCTGATAACACCGGTTTTCCGCCCAAGCGAAACTTGCGCCGTTTCAACGTCCCCGCCGGAAAGTGATCATGACCCAATCCCATAGCGCGCCAGCTCAGGCTGGCACCGAGCATCGCGTCAAACCGACCGCGCTGGCCCTGCATGTAGCCTCCGCCGCATCCTGGGGACGTCCCTGGCGCCGCCGTGCACTGAGCCTGCCGGCACCGCGGGCCTTGACCTTCCAGGGCATCCGCCTGCCGCTGCAGCCGTTGCGCTCCTGGCTGCACCTGTTGTCGAGGGCCGGAATGCTGGGTGTGCGTCCGCCTGCGCCTGCGGCGAACGTGCTGCGCCGGCCGGACGACGAGGATGACGATGCACCAGCCAGGATCGATGACCTGGGTTTCGAATTGTCCACCGAGATGATCCTGGACTTCGCGCACTTTGCTCGTCAGTCGCGGCTCAATGACGCCGCTGGCCAGGCGTCGGCGGAGCCCGGGGTGGAAGCTCCCGGCGATGCTGAACCGTCCGCCCCGGCATCCAGTGCCGGGATTGACGAGTTGCATGCGCTGGGCATGGCCGACAGTGTTCCGCTGGACTCCGTGGATCAGGACTTCCTGAATGCTGGCGCATCGGTGCCGCAGGATGCGCCCGACGCTGCTCCCGCTCCGCAGGAGGAGGTCGCGGAGCTGCACGCAACCTTGGAGCAGCCCGTCGCAGTGGATGAGCTTGAGCTTGAACCAGCCGAGGTCAGCCAGGACGTGCCCGCCCGGCAGGAGGAAATCCTATCGGAATCGTTCGCGCAGGATATCCAGGTGCGCACTGACGTTGCCGGTGTCGCCACACCAGAAGCCGATCACCCGGCGGAGCCGCCCTCGCTCGAAGTGGCGCAAATCGTTCCTGCGATCCCTCTGAATGAATGGCAAGTGCCGTCCGCGCCTGTCGTCGAGCCGCCGCAACAGGAAGTGATCCATCAGGAAGTGCAGGAAATGGAAGTGCCCGTGGTAACGACAGAGATTGAGCCTGAAGCGGAGATTCCTGAGGTCGCCGCAGAGAGTGACGCTGTGAGCGAGACGTTGCCCGAGCCGCCGCGCGAGGATGTACCGGAAGCACCCAAGGTGGCGGCTCCGACCCTTGTCGTCAGCGGTGTGCGTATCGCCAGGAAACCCGTCCTGCGCTCGCGACCACCCGTGGTGCCGGAGCCGGCCGCACCGTCCGGCGATATTGCAGAGCCGGTAGTTGTCAGCGAGCCCATGGTCGAGGTCCTGAACGAGCAGGACCTGCCGCAGGTCATGGTGGCATCCGACGTATCGGATATGGCCGCCCCGGAAACCTTCGCAGCGAGCGAGGCCAGCAGCACTACAGAAGCCCTGGCGCAACCTCAGCCGGAAGTGGCAGTCGCCGAGCCCGGGGCCGAAGGCGCGGCGGCCGTCCTGTATTGGGAGCCTGCGCAGTCGTCCCGGCTGCTCGATATGGCCTGCGCAGACGCCGAGGCATTCCCCGCGATCGAGGAGGCGGCCGAGCCTGACGAGTTCGGTTTCGAGCCGATGATCGCGAGCCTCGAGGATGCGTTGGCTGTGCTGGCGGCTGCCAGTGTCGTCCACGACGAGCCTGCGATTGCGGCGGCGTCGCGCATGACGCAGAGCGACACCGCCACCCGGGCCGCCGAAGACCGGCAGGCCGACGACAGTAACCTTGAAGCGGTGCTTCAGGGCATCTTTATCCAGAAGGAAACTGAAATGACCGACATGCGCGATGAGTCAATCGTGGACGACGCACGGAGCACTGCACCTGTCACCTCGGTGGAGTTGCAGGAAGTAGCAGCCACCCTGAGCGTGCCTCAGCTCGAAGCCGACCCCGACGACGTGCTGACCGATGTGCAGAGCACCCTGAACTCTCTCGCGGGCATGGCCCAGGGGCTCACCCAGCAGAAGCAGGCGGCCGGTCGCCTGCAGGAGGAGCTGGAGGAGTGGAACGCTCAACTGCAGGAGCGTGAGCGCCAGGCAAGCGACAAGGAAGAACGCCTGCTGCAGCTCGAGAACCATCTGAAGGAAGCCAAGACCAACCTGGATCGCATGGCCGCCGAAAACAATCGCCTGCTTGCCGAGCGCAGCGAAGCACTCCGGGAGCTCGCCCAGACCGTTGACCTGCGCGACAAGACCACCGTCAAGCGCGCCGAGTCGCTCCAGTTGGAGCAGCAGCGTATCGATGAGCAGGCAGCCAGTCTGCGGCAGCGCGCCAGTGAGCTGGACGAGCGCGAGAGCTCGCTCAAGCGCAAGAGCGAGGAATTGGGGGTTCGGCTCAAGCAACTGCAGAGCGCCAAGGACAAGTTCAGCGCCATCGTGAAGAGCTTCAACGAAACGGTGCAGTTCAACAGCACCCTGTCCGCCATCTCCAAGGCGGTCAACGAGTGATCGGAGCGGCCGGCGCGTCGTTGCACGCTCCGGCCGATAGTGCCTGCCGCCGCAGTAACGCCGGAGTCATGGAGTTGCCGAGACACGGATCTGTCCGGCTTCATCCAATTGACCCTGCGGTGCATTCTGCTGGTGCCGGCAAAGATTGATATGTCTGCGGGAACGACTGCTGCGGTGAATCCTCTGGATACGCCATGTCGCACCCGGCCCGCGGGGCCTTTGCTGCAAGGAGGAACATGGCCCGCATAGTGCTCATCGAGCCGTCACGAAGTGACTTCCTTACGATTCGCCGGTTCCTGCTGGACCACGGTCATCAGTGCGACGTGCATTTCAAGTTTGCGCGCCAGGCCTTGAGCTGCCTGGACGCCAGTGATTGCGACCTGCTGGTGGTGACGCTGGAGTTGCCTGACATTCATGGCATGGAGCTGGTCACCCTGTTAAGGCGTGATGGTCGGCTCAAACCGACGACCCCGGTACTGGTCTGCTCGAGCCTGGCCTCGCCATTGAATATCCAGCGGGCGATTCGCATCGGCGTATCGGGCTTTCTGCTCATGGAAGACCGCCCGACTCTTATCGGACGCGCCGTCGACGCGGTTCTCGCGGGTGGCAAGGTGTTTCCGGAACATAAGCGGTTACCAATCAATGGCAATCCTCGGCTGGAGTCTGCGCTGGTCCTCCCCACTCATCTGGTCGCGGTCCTCCACGGCTTGCGCGGCGGACGCTCGGTGGCTTCGCTGGCTCAGGTGCTGGAGCTGTCAGGAGCGAGCATCGGTCAACACAAGCGGCAACTGATGCGCAAGCTGTCGGCTGCGAACCTGGAAGAGCTCTTCTCCATCAGTGAGGAGATCGGTCTGCTCTAGCGCGGCCAGCCCGATTAGATGCCTTTGCCGACTGGCTGTATTGCCTTGCGACTCAGTCGATTCAAGCACATGGCCTTGCATAGTTTTCCTTCGCCGTTGCAGGAATTTACTGACATTCATGGTGGTTCCTGCCTGTAAGAATTCTTCCCACAACCTGCCCCGCGCCTCATCAACCGAAGAAACGCGGGACAGCCCATCGGCTCTTCCGGTCAGCTTGAACGCCATCGATCCTGGTCCCGTTCGTATCCGCGAGCGACTTTCTGGAGAGGTGTGGCTGACCACACTCAAGGTAGGACGTTTCATGACTTCAGATGCGAAGCGGTACGAAGGACATCAGGAGGTAAACACGCCAGTCATGGCCGCTCCTCAGCTGTCCGAGCAGGTCGAGGGCAGCGCCCGTCCGACATTGTCAGCGGGTTACATCCCCATTCGTGGGAACGCTTCCGCGCCCGCCGGACAGAGTACCGATTCCCAGACTGTCGAGGCCTTCGAAAGCCTCGAAAGGGACCTCGCCGATCTCGCTTCGGCCTGTTCCGGGCTCGCGGCGGTCGAGACGGTTCTCTCCGATGTCATCGATTCGCAGACGTTGATCACCGGGACCGCTTCGGCAGAGCAGCAGGCCGCCGATTCCGACGCAGCTGCAGCCCTGCTCGATTCGCTCTCACCGCTGCAGGCCTCGGACCTTGATTCCAGGTCGGTCGACGATGCCGCGATGTCCCCCTCCATTCAGCCCGTTTCCCACTTTTCCCAAGAGGAACAATCGATCATGAACGCCCAAGCCCAACCTTCCACCACCGACACCTCGAACGCCCGCCCATCGGTGGAATCCGCCGTGTCCGTACGTCAAGCCGCGGCCCTTGAAACCGATGGGGTCCTGCACGATGTGCAGTCCACGCTCGACTCGCTGGCAGGCATGGCCCACGGCCTTTCACAGCAGAAGCTGGAGATCGTGAAGATGCGCGAAGCGCTCGAGGAGCGCCGCCTGGCGACGCTGGAACGCGAGCGTCAACTGGTCGAGCGGGAGGAACGTCTGGGGCAACTGGAGCAGCGTCTTCAGGAGGAAAAACAGGGCATCGAGCGTGTAGCCGAGCACAATGCCGCCGTGCTCGCCGAGCGCAGCACCGCCCTCCAGGCGCTGGCGGAAACCGTCGACAGCCGTGACCGCGCCACCACCAAGCGTGCCGAAGTGCTGAGCCAGGAGCAGCAGAACATCGACCGTCAGTTGAACCAGTTGCGCGCCCGGGTTCAGGAATTGGACGAGCGCGAGGCCGGACTGCAGCGCCAGGGCTCCGAGCTGGCGGATCGCTTCAAGCAACTGCTCGACGCCAAGGAGCGTTTCGGTGCCATCGTCAAGGGTTTCAACGAAACCGTACGCTTCAACACCACTTACAGTGCCATCAGCAAGACGGTAGGAACCGGCGCGGAAGAAGCCTGAATCGTCGCCGCGAAATGAAAAAGCCCGGCATTGGCCGGGCTTTTTCCGTCGGTCCTGGTTACTTCAGTTGCAGCCAGATCGGCGCATGGTCCGAAGGCTTTTCCATGCCGCGGATATCGTAGTCCACGCCGGTATCGGCGATGCGGCCGCGCAGGGCCTCGGAGGCGAGGATGACGTCGATGCGCAGGCCGCGCTTGGGCGTGTCCTCGAAGCCGCGGCTGCGGTAGTCGAACCAGCTGAAGCGATCGTCCACGCTGGGGTTCTGCAGGCGGAAGCTGTCCAGCAGGCCCCAGCCTTTCAGGCGCGCCAGCCACTCGCGTTCTTCCGGAAGGAAGCTGCACTTGCCGGTCTTCAGCCAGCGCTTGCGGTTCTCTTCGCCGATGCCGATGTCGCAGTCTTCCGGCGAGATGTTGATGTCGCCCATCACCACCAGTTGCTGGGTGGGTTGGAAACGGGTTTCCAGCAGGTCCTGCAGGTCGGCGTAGAAACGCTGCTTGGCCGGGAATTTCACCGGGTGGTCGCGGCTCTCACCCTGCGGGAAGTAGCCGTTCATCACGGTGATCAGCTCGCCGTTGGCATCCTTGAAGGTGCCCCAGATGAAGCGGCGCTGGGAGTCCTCGCCGTCGTTGGGGAAGCCGCGCTGCAGTTCCAGCGGTTCCTGGCGGGAGAGCAGGGCGACGCCGTAATGACCCTTCTGGCCGTGGTAGTGCACGTGGTAGCCGAGGGCTTCGATGTCCTCGCGAGGGAACTGATCGTCGGCAACCTTGGTTTCCTGCAGGCCGATCACGTCCGGCTGGTGGCGCTCGATGATCGCCTGGAGCTGGTGCGGTCTTGCGCGCAATCCGTTGATATTGAAGGAGACGATTTTCATCCTGGGGCGCCCTGGCAAAAGCACGATGCTAGCCCAGGTAAGCCGATCCTGGCGACCCCGGCGAGGCGCTGCTAGGGTTTCCTGGCTGGACCGCCAACCCCAGGGAACACACAACAAGAAGAGGTGTCCGCATGCCTGATACCCCCGCCGAAGTCCGCCTGCTCGACGGCGCCTACAGCCGTGAAGTCCGCTCGCTGCTCTATCACGCCTATCGCCATGAACCCACCTTCGCCTACCTGTTCGAATCCGACCGCGCGGGGTTCGACCAGCGCGTGCGCGCGACCATCCGTGAACTGGTCAACCAGCACTTCCTCGAGGAGCTGCCGGCCATCGGCCTGCTGATCGAGGATCGCCTGGTGGGCGTAGCGCTGGTCGTTCCGCCGCAACGTCGACTGGATGTCACCGAGAGCTGGTTCTGGCGCATGCGCATGCTGCTTACCACCGGCCTGGGCTGCACGCGGCGCTATCTGGATTACCACGCCGCCGTGCTCGGCTGCCTGCCGCCGGGGCCTTATCACATCCTGCCGCTGATTGGCGTGCACCCGGAGTTCCAGGGCAAGCACCTGGGCGAGCAGTTGCTCGACGCGCTCCACGCCTGGTGCGCCGAGGACGGCGGTTCGCAGGGTCTGGTGCTGGACACCGGCAACGCGCGCTACCTGGAGTTCTATCGGCGCCATGGCTACGAGGAGCTGGGAGAGGTGGCGCTGGGGCCGATCCGTGAGCATGTCCTGTTCCATCCAACCCGAGGGGGCGAGGCGGTGAAAATGTCGGCGGGATAGGCTGCGCCTCGAATCCTCAGACGCTTCCTACGGCCTGAAGGAAGGCAAAGCGGGGAAAACCCGTGCTAGCATTTCGCGCCATGAGAGTTGTCCAAGGATTGCTTGGGCTGCTGCTGGTAATGGCCTTCTGCTTGCAGAGGGCGCTGGCGGCCGAAGCCCATCTCGACGTTCGTGTCACCCCCGCCAACGCTGCGCTCAAGGCCAATATCGAGGCCTATGTGGGCAGCCTTGGCGAGCGTGATCAGGCGGCCCTGCAAAGATTCCGGCGCAATGCCGTAGAGCAGGCGCAGAAGGCCGCCCAGGCTTTGGGTTACTACCAGGCGCGCATCCGTGGCCGGGTGACCGACGACAAGGTGCCCACCCTGCGCATCAATGTTCGGCCCGGCGAGCCCATCCACCTGCGTAACGTCACCGTGCGGGTCGACGGCCCGGCAGCCAAGCTCAAGAGCTTCCGGGTGCCCGGCGGCGATGCGCTGAAACCCGGCGCACAGCTCAACCATGGCGCCTACGAGGACGCCAAGCGGCTGATCCAGAACCAGGCCTCGCGCTTCGGTTTCTTCCGTGGCCAGTTCACCCAGCAGCAGTTGCGCATCGACCCCGAGGCCGGCGTGGCGGACATCGAACTGGTGTACGCCAGCGGACCGCGCTATCGCCTGGGCAAGGTCGATTTCGCCGGCGATTTCCCCTTCGACGAGGACCTGCTGCAGCGCATGGTGCCGTTCAAGGAAGGTACCGACTACGACTCGGAGCAGATCGCCGACCTCAACCAGGCGTTGCAGTCCAGCGGCTACTTCGATGGCGTGCGGGTCGACGCCGCGCCGACCAACGCCGATGGCGAGGTGGTGCCGGTGCATGTCCATCTGGAGGCGCGCAAGCCGCGCACCATGGGGCTCGGGCTGGGGTTCTCGACCGACGTCGGGCCGCGCGCCCGGGCCACCTGGACCCGCCACTGGGTCAACCCGCAGGGACACAGCCTGGGCTTCGAGGCGGAAGTCTCCGCGCCCCGGCAGAACGTTGGCGCCTGGTACGAGATTCCGCTGGACCCGCCGCTCACCGACAAGCTGCGCTTCACCAGCGGCTATCAGTACGAAGACCTGGTGGATACCGAAAGCAAGCTGCTGACCCTGGGCGGCGAGTGGCACCACAAGCTCGGCAGCGGCTGGCAGCGGGTCGTTTCGCTGAACTGGCAGCGCGAGGAGTACAAGCTGGGCGACGACTCGGGCCTGAGCAGCTTCCTGATGCCGGGCATCGGCTACTCGATCCTCGAAGCCGACAACAAGATCGACCCCGGCAAGGGCTATCGCCTGCAATTCGAGGTGAAAGGCGCCAAGGAAGGACTGTTGGCGGACGCCGACGTCGCGCATATCAATGCCATGGCCAAGGGCGTGACCAGTTT
This sequence comes from Pseudomonas sp. Pseusp97, assembly GCF_047304025.1. Lineage (NCBI taxonomy): Bacteria > Pseudomonadati > Pseudomonadota > Gammaproteobacteria > Pseudomonadales > Pseudomonadaceae > Pseudomonas > Pseudomonas sp. Pseusp97. The sequence goes on from NZ_JBGLYK010000035.1 coordinate 16,075, forward strand.
CTGGGGAGGGCAGCGCTTGCTCGGACGCATCCAGCTCGGCGGCATCGCTACCAACGACTACAGCGCCATCCCGCCGTCGCTGCGCTTCTTCGCCGGCGGCGACCAGAGCGTGCGTGGCTACGACTACCAGACGCTGTCGCCGAAGAACTCCGACGGCGACCGCATCGGTGGTCGCTACATGGTCGCCGGCAGCGTCGAGTATCAGTACCCCATCGCCGAGCGCTGGCGCATTGCGGCGTTCGTCGACCAGGGCAACTCGTTCAACTCGCTGGACTTCCCCTCGCTCAAGACCGGTGTCGGCATCGGTATCCGCTGGATTTCCCCGGTCGGCCCGCTGCGCTTGGACCTCGCCGATGGCCTGGATGAGGACGGCGGCATCCGCCTGCACTTCTCCATGGGGCCTGAACTGTGAGCCGCGCGGGCTGGATGCGCGCGCTGCGCTGGAGCCTGGGCGGCCTGCTCGGGTTGATCCTGCTGCTGGTCATCAGCGTGGCTGCCTTGCTTGGCACGCCCGCGGGGAGCCGCGCGGTGCTGGGCTGGGTGCCGGGCCTGAGTGTCGATGAATTCGATGGCCGCCTTGCTGGCGGTTTCAGCGCCAAACGCCTGGAATGGTCCGACGGCGCCACCCACCTGGTGCTGGACCAGCCGCAGATAGACTGGTCGCCGGCCTGCCTGCTGCGCATGACCCTGTGCCTGCACAAGGTCGTGGCCAATGAAGTGCTGCTGACCCTGCCGCCGAGCGATCCGAGCGAATCGTCCGGCCCCATCGAATTGCCTGACTTGAGCCTGCCGTTGTCGCTGGAGCTGGGCGACATCCGCATCGGCCGCTTACTGCTCGACGGCCAGGAGCAACTGCGCGACGCCGAACTGGCGGCGCACTGGGACCACGAGGGCCTGCACATCGACTCGGTGAAGCTTGCCCGCGATGGTCTGAACCTGTCGCTCAAGGGCCTGCTGAAGCCGACCCAGGGCTGGCCGCTCGAGGCTGAAGGTACGCTTGGCCTGCCAGCGCCGGGCGAGAAATCCTGGACCCTGCAACTGCAGGCCAAGGGTGAGCTGATGGGCCATCTCAAATTGCAGGCACAAAGCAGCGGCTACCTGAACGGCAAGCTGGAGGGCGATCTGCAACCGCTGGCGGAGAACCTGCCGGCCACCGCGCTGGTGACCGCCGATGGCTTCAAGGCGGATGCTTCGCTGCCCGACACCCTGACGCTGAACCAGTTGCGCCTGAACGCCAGCGGCAACCTGAAGGATGGCTATCAACTCGCCGGCGCCGCCGTGCTGCCCGCCGAAGAAAGCCCGGTGGTGCTGACCCTGCGCGGGCGCGTCGACGCCGAGGGCGCGGATATCGCCGCACTGGACCTGAGCGCCGGCAAGGACCAGCGCGTGGCCGTCACCGGGCGTCTGGACTGGAAGGACGCTTTCGCCGCCAACGCCCAGCTCGACTGGCTCGACTTCCCCTGGCGTCGCCTGTACCCGCAGATCGACGAGCCGCCGGTGAGCGTGCACAGCTTCAAGGCTGAAGTGAGCTACAGCGATGGCGCCTACCTGGGTAACTTCGACGGCGCCTTCAAGGGGCCGGCCGGCGATTTCACCCTGGCCAGCCCGGTGTCGGGCAACCTTTCGGAAGTCTTCCTGCCGTCGCTGAAACTGGTGGCGGGGCAGGGCAAGGCCGAAGGGCACCTGAAGCTCGGTTTTGCCGACGCAGTGACCTGGGATGCGGCGCTCGACCTGTCCGACCTCGACCCTGCCTACTGGCTCGAAGAGATGCCCGGCCGCCTCGGCGGACCGCTGCGCAGTCAGGGCTCGCTCAAGGGCGAGGTGCTGAACCTCGACGCCAACCTCGATCTGCAAGGCCGCCTGCGCGGCCAGCCGGCCAGCTTCAAGGCGAATGCCACGGCAGCGGGGCAGGCGTGGAAGGTCGATGGCCTGGCGCTGCAACTGGGGGACAACCGCATCAGCGGGCAGGCCGAGCTGGACCAGCGGCTGTCCGGTCGCTTCGACATCGCGCTGAATCGCCTCGGCCAGCTGTGGCCACAGCTGTTTGGCCAGGTCAGCGGCCGGCTCGATCTGGCCGGTACGCTGCAGGCGCCGCAAGGGCAACTGAAACTCGACGGTCAGCGTGTCGCCTACGCCGACCAGGGCCTGCGCACGCTGGACCTGAGCGCCTCGCTCGATGCCGCCCAGCGCGGCCGGGTGAGCCTGACGGCCCAGGGGCTGCGCAGCGGCGACACGGATTTCGGAGTCCTCAAGCTGGACGGCAGCGGTGATCTTCAGCGCCAGCAGCTCGCCCTGGACCTGCAGGGCAAGCCGGTGGTGCTCGCCCTCGGCCTGGACGGCAACTGGAACGGCAAGGACTGGCGCGGGCGACTGGCCAATGGTGACATCCAGAGCGGCGGGCAGGACTGGCGCCTGCAACAGCCGGCACGTCTGGAACGCCTGGCGGACGGGCGCATCAACCTCGGCGCCCATTGCTGGGCTTCCGGCCCGGCCAGCCTGTGCATGGAAGACCAGCGGCTGATGCCCGACCCACGCCTGCGCATGCACCTGCGCGAGTTCCCGCTGGACAGCCTGGCGCGCTGGCTGCCCGACGACTTCAACTGGAAGGGCAAGCTCGACGGCGACGTGCAGCTCGACCTGCCCGCCAGCGGCCCCAACGGCTCCATCCTGATCAATGCCAACAACGGCACCCTGCGGATCAAGGAGCAGGAGGAGTGGGTCGACTTCCCCTACCAGCGCCTGCAGCTGGAGAGCCGCCTGACGCCCCGGCGCATCGACACCAATCTGCAGTTCCAGGGCGACAAGCTGGGCAGCCTGCAGGCCCAGGTCCAGCTCGACCCTCGGCCAAAAGCCAAGCCGGTGAACGGCACCTTCAGCCTCAATGGCCTGGACATCTCCATGGCGCGCCCCTTCGCGCCCATGGTGGAAACCCTCAAAGGCCACCTCAATGGCAGCGGGCAGATTTCCGGTGGTCTGTTGGCGCCGCGGGTGGACGGCGAGCTGCGCCTGAATGACGGCGAAGTCTCCGGAGGCGACCTGCCGACCCGTTTCGAGCAGTTGCAGGTCACGGCGCGGATCGCCGGCGAGCAGGTCGACCTGAGCGGCGACTGGAAGGCGGGCGAACACGGTAACGGCAGCCTGTCCGGGCGCATCGCCTGGGCCAGCGGCCTGGATGTCGACGTGAAGCTGCGCGGCAGCCGTCTGCCAGTGACCGTGGAGCCCTATGCCAACCTCGAAGTGGAACCGGATCTCGCCGTGCAGATGGCCGGTGAAAGGCTCACCGTCTCCGGCTCGGTGCAGGTCCCGCGCGGCGCCATCACCATCCGCCAATTGCCGCCGTCGACGGTCAAGGTGTCCGACGACACCGTGATAGTCGGCGCGAAGCAGGAACCGAAAAGCGCCCTGGCGCTGAACATGGACATCGATGTCAGGGTCGGCAGCGACAAGCTGACCTTCAGCGGTTTCGGCCTGAACGCGGAGCTGGCGGGCCAGGTGCACATCGGCGACAACATGGACACCCGTGGCGAACTGCGCCTGAACAACGGTCGCTACCGCGCCTATGGCCAGAAGCTCACCATCCGCCGCGCGCGTCTGCTGTTCGCCGGGCCTATCGACCAGCCGTTCCTCGACGTCGAGGCGATCCGCAGGGTTGACGATGTGGTCGCCGGCCTGCGCCTGACCGGCAATGCCGAGCAGCCGCGCAGCGAGGTGTTCTCCGAGCCCGCCATGAGCCAGCAGCAGGCGCTGTCCTACCTGGTGCTGGGCCGGCCGATGTCCAGCGGCGAGGACAGCAACATGCTCGGCGAGGCGGCCCTCGCGCTCGGCCTGGCCGGCAGCGCGCCGCTGACCGGCGAAGTCGCGCAGCGCCTGGGCATCCAGGACTTCCAGCTGGACACCGAAGGCACCGGCAACAGCACCAGCGTGGTTGCCAGCGGACAGCTGTCCGACCGTCTCAGCCTGCGCTACGGCGTAGGTGTGTTCGAGCCGGCCAACACCATCGCGCTGCGTTACCTGCTGAGCAAGAAGGTCTACCTGGAAGCGGCCAGCGGTCTGGCCAGTTCGCTGGACATCTTCTACAAGCGCGACTTCTGAGGCGGCCGGGCTTTTCGCGGGAATGAGCTGGCCGGCGAGCCTCGTTATCCGTATTGCGAGTGAGCGGCCTGATGGTCGTTGCGAGGGCTGTTCGCGAGCAAGCTCGCTCCTACAGGGGGGCCTGACACCGGGCGCAAGACAGGCCTGCCCGCGCGCTTTGCCAACCTTCATGACCCCTTAAGGTACCCGGCACAGACTCCCCCCGCCGCCGGACGACGTGGCGCACAAGGGGAAAGTCATCATGCGCCTGGACCTCATCAGGACCCACCTGCTCGAATTCATCAACAAGGGCTTCCCGGCCCGTCAACTGCGCCGGCTGGCCGCGCGAGATCTGTTGCGTGGCTCCGCCGCCGGGCGCCAGGCGCCCAACGCGCTGACATCGGCGCTGCTGGAATGGTCGGCGCTGGAGCCGTCCTCGGTGCTGGACCGCCTGCAAAGCCGGCGCGAAGGCCTGAACGAGATCGAGGCGCAGGAGCGCCGTCAGCGCGACGGCCTCAACGAAGTGGACCAGGACCGGCCCATCGGCGCCTGGATGCACCTGTGGTACTGCTACTGCAACCCTTTCAACCTGCTGCTCAGCGTGCTGGCGAGCATTTCCTGGTTCACCGGGGACGTCGAGGCCGCCGTGGTGATCGGCAGCATGGTGGGCGTTTCCACGCTGCTGCGCTTCATCCAGGAGAAGCGCTCCAACCGCGCCGCCGAGAAGCTCAAGGCGATGGTCAGCAACACCGCCACGGTGTTCCGCAGCGCCGAGGGGGACGGCCCCGCATTGCGGGTCGAGGTGCCGATCCGCGAGCTCGTGCCGGGTGATGTGCTGTGGCTGTCGGCCGGCGACATGGTGCCGGCGGATGTGCGTCTGCTCAGCGCCAAGGACCTGTTCGTCGGCCAGGCCGCGCTCACCGGCGAATCCCTGCCGGTGGAGAAGTTCGCCCAGCTGCGCGATGCCCGCCAGGGCAATCCGCTGGAACGCGACAGCCTCTGCTTCATGGGCACCACGGTGGTCAGCGGTTCCGCCCTGGCGGTGGTGATCGGCACCGGCACGCGCACCTATTTCGGCTCCCTCGCCGAGCGCGTGATCGCCAGCGACCCGACGCCCACGGCGTTCCAGACCGGGGTCAACCGTGTCAGCTGGCTGCTGATCCGCTTCATGCTGGTGATGGCGCCGGTGGTCCTGCTGATCAATGGCTTCACCAAGGGCGACTGGCTGGAGGCGTCGCTGTTCGCGCTGTCCATCGCCGTCGGCCTGACCCCGGAAATGCTCCCGATGATCGTCACCTCGACCCTGGCCAAGGGCGCGGTGGTGCTCAGCCGGCGCAAGGTGATCGTCAAGCGCCTGGACGCCATCCAGAACTTCGGCGCGATGGACATCCTCTGCACCGACAAGACCGGCACCCTGACCCAGGACCGCATCGTCCTCGAGCGCCACACCGATGCCTTCGGCCAGGTGCAGGACCGCGTGCTGCAACTGGCCTTCCTCAACAGCCACTACCAGACCGGGCTGAAGAACCTGCTGGACGTCGCCGTGCTCGAACACGTCGAACTGCGCCATGCGCTGAAAGTGGACAGCCGCTTCCGCAAGCTCGACGAGATTCCCTTCGACTTCGCCCGTCGACGCATGTCGGTGGTGGTCAGCGAACGCGAGGACAACCACCTGCTGATCTGCAAGGGCGCGCTGGAAGAGGTGCTGGCGGTCTGCGAAACGGTGGAAACCGCCGACGGCATCGAGCCGCTCACCGGGGCGCGCCTGGAGAACATCCGCGCAGTCGCCGACGGGCTCAACCAGGAAGGACTGCGGGTGGTCGCCGTTGCCACCCGCGAGCTGCCGCCGACCCGCGATGTCTACGGCGTGGCCGACGAAAGCGGTCTGTGCCTGGCCGGCTACATCGCCTTCCTCGACCCGCCCAAGGAAACCACCGCTCCGGCGTTGCGGGCGCTTGCCCAGAACGGCGTGGCCGTGAAAGTGCTGACCGGCGACAACGACCGGGTGAGCCTGAAGGTCTGCCGGGATGTGGGCCTGGAGGTCGAAGGCGTGCTTCTCGGCCCGCAACTGGACGAACTGGACGATGCCGCGCTGGGCGCTCTGGCCGAGGGCACCACGCTGTTCGCCAAGCTCACCCCCAGCCACAAGGAGCGCCTGGTGCGCGTGCTGCGCGAGCGCGGCCACGTGGTTGGCTTCCTCGGCGACGGCATCAACGACGCCCCGGCGCTGCGCACGGCGGACATCGGCATCTCGGTGGATTCGGCGGTGGACATCGCCAAGGAAGCCGCCGACCTGATCCTCCTGGAAAAGAGCCTGATGGTCCTGGAGGAGGGCGTGGTCGAAGGGCGCCGCACCTTCGCCAACATGCTCAAGTACATCCGCATGACCGCCAGTTCCAACTTCGGCAACGTATTCAGCGTGTTGGTGGCCAGCGCCTTCATTCCCTTCCTGCCGATGCTGCCGCTGCAACTGCTGGTGCAGAACCTGCTCTACGACCTGTCGCAGATCGCCATTCCCTTCGACCACGTGGATGATGAACTGCTGCGCCAGCCGCAGCAGTGGAACCCGGACGGGCTGGGGCGCTTCATGGTGTTCTTCGGGCCGATCAGCTCGATCTTCGACATCGCCACCTTCCTCGTGCTCTGGCACGTGTTCGGGGCGAATTCACCGGCGCAGCAGACGCTGTTCCAGTCCGGCTGGTTCGTCGAGGGGCTGATCTCGCAGCTGCTGGTGGTGCACATGATCCGCACCCGGCGCATTCCCTTCCTGCAGAGCCGCGCTGCCTGGCCGCTGCTGGGCATGACCCTGGCGATCATCGCCGTGGCGATCTTCCTGCCCATGGGGCCACTGGCGCATTCCTTCCGCCTGCAGGCGCTGCCCCTGGGCTACTGGCCGTGGCTGGGGGCGATCCTGCTGGGCTACATGGCGCTGACCCAGACGGTGAAGGGCTGGTTCGCCCGGCGCTATGGCTGGCAGTAATCGAAGCGGAACCAACGTGCGAACCCGATTGCCGCTGGTCACGCGAGCGACGGGTTCACTACACTCACGGCATCCGTCTTCTCCCGTCGTGAGTCGTGATCTTGCCGTCGCAAGCCCTTCGCCTGCCGTTGTTTTCCCGTGTGCGTCTCATGCGCCTGGCCCTGCTGGGCCTGGTGCTGGCCAGCGTGCCGTTGGCCGCGTGTGAAAAGACCCTGCGCTGGGACGATGACCCGCCCTTCAGCATGCAGTTGCCCGACGGCAGCATCGGCGGTCTCTACGTCGACCTGAACCGCGCTGTGCTGGAGCGCCTGGGTTGCCAGGTGCACATGGTCAAGCTGCCCTGGGCGCGGGCGCTCAAGGAGCTGGAGCTGGGCCGCCTCGACGTGCTGCCCGGTGCCTTCCGCAAGCCCGAGCGGGAGGCCTACGCCTGGTTCTCCGGCGCTCTGTTGCCGCCCTCGCGCAACATTCTCTTCGTCCGTCGCGGCCTGCCCCAGCTGGCCAATCTGCAGCAGCTTTCCGACCTGGCCGGCAGCGATTTCCGCCTCGGCGCGCAGATCGACGTTTCCTACGGCGAACCCTATCGCCAATTGATGGCCGACCCGGACTATGCCGCGCGGGTGTTCTTCAATCCCAGCCGTAGCAACCTCTGGCAGATGGTCGACAAGGGGCGCATCGACGGCATCATCGCCGACGAGCACAGTGGCCGCTACGAACTGCAGCAGTTGGGCCTGGCCAAACGCATCCTGCCCACTGCCGTGGTGGTGTCAGCGGAGTCGGCGGAAGTCGCCTTCAGCAAGCGCACCCAGGACGAGGACTTCGTTCGACGTTACGCGCAAACCCTCAGGACGCTGGTGGAAGCCGGCGAGGACCGGCGCATCCTGCAGCACTACGTGAGCAACTAGGCCCGCGCGGGATCAGGGCTTGCGCCAGAGGTTGATCCGGCGCGCCCTGGCTTCGTGTTCCTCGAACTGGTACTGGCCGACTTCCTCGGGCGTCTGCGCATCGCTCTGTCGCCAGCGTGCGAGGCCGATGCTCAGCTGTGCGCGGCCGATATCCAGGGTATGGCCGCAGGTCGGGCACTCCGCCGGGGTGACCCACACCGCCGCGCGCAGGCTGCCGTCGGGCAATGGCTCGGCATGCTTGAGGGTGGCGCTCTTGCCGAGGGCGAGCTGCACCAGCGCCGCGCGGGAGCGCTGGCCGAAAGGTTGTTCCAGTTCCGGTGCGGTGACGCCGCGCAGGTGGATGGTGGTATCTCCGCCGTCCGCGCGCTGGCAGGTCAGCTGGTCGCCGCTGAACACGGCGGTCACCTGGCATTCCTCATCCGCGGAGGCGGCGAGGGGAAGGACGGAAAGTACGAGCAGTGCGGCGGGAACGAATCGCATGGAGCCTCCGGTAGACCCCGTCAGCATAACCGCTGCGAGCGCCCACCGGAGCCCCGATGCAGAGCTTTTACTGGATCAGTGCCAGCACCTGTTCGCTGTAGCGCCCGCCGGCAGCCGCACCGGCCGGGAAGATCGCGTCCAGCTCCAGCAGTTCCGCCCGGGTCAGCTCCAGGTCCACGGCGGCGACGTTCTCTTCCAGGTACTTGCGCTGCTTGGTGCCGGGGATCGGCACCAGGTGCTCGCCCTGGGCCAGTACCCAGGCCAGCGCCAGTTGCGAGGGCTGCAGCCCGCGGGCCGCGGCCAGCTCGGCGACCTTGTCCACCAGCAGCAGGTTCTTCGCGAAGTTCTCCCCGGTGAAGCGCGGGCTGGAGCGCCGGTAGTCGTCCGGCGCGAAATCATCCGGGCTCTTCAGCGCGCCGGTGAGGAAGCCGCGGCCGAGCGGGCTGTAGGGCACGAAACCGACACCCAGGCGTTCGCAGGCGGCCAGCACGCCGTTCTCTTCCGGATCGCGAGTCCACAGCGAGTACTCGCTCTGCAGCGCGGTGATCGGGTGGACCTTGTGCGCGCGCTCCAGCGTTTCTGCCGAGGCTTCGCTCAGGCCGAGGTATCGTACCTTGCCAGCCTTCACCAGCTCGGCCATGGCGCCGACGGTTTCTTCGATGGGCACCTTGGGGTCCACGCGGTGCTGGTAGTAGAGGTCGATATGGTCGGTGCCCAGGCGCTTCAGGCTGCCTTCCACGGCCTGGCGGACGTACTCCGGGCTGCCATTGGCGCCGCGCACCTGCGGTTGCTCCGGCGTGCGCACGATGCCGAACTTGGTGGCGAGGAAGACCTGCTCGCGCTTGCCTTTCAGGGCGCGGCCAAGCAGTTCCTCGTTGGTGTGCGGGCCGTAGATGTCGGCCGTGTCGAACAGGGTAATGCCCAGCTCCAGGGCGCGGTGCAGGGTGGCGATGGATTCGGCTTCATCGCTGCCGGTGGTGTAGAAGTCGGACATGCCCATGCAGCCGAGGCCGATGGCGGAAACGACGGGGCCTTGCGAGCCCAGGCGACGGGTCTTCATGCGGGAATTCTCCGGGTGAGTAAGGGGCAGGACCATTCTTGTTGTTTGGCCGGCATGGATAAACCTGCAGATTGCGGTTTAACTATTCGCCCTGGATGAATAATCGGAGAGCGCCATGGACCGCTTGCAGGCCATGCAGGTGTATACCCGCATCGTCGAACTCAAGGCTTTCGGCAAGGCGGCGGATAGCCTGCAGATGCCGCGCGCCAGCGTGACCCAGCTGATCCAGCAACTGGAGACGCACCTGGGCGTGCAGCTGCTGCGCCGCACCACGCGGCAGGTCAGCGTCACCGCCGATGGCCAGGCCTACTACGAGCGCTGCGTGCGCCTGCTGGAGGACCTGGAGGAGGCGGAGAACTGCTTCTCCGACTCGCCCGACAATCCGCGCGGCAAGCTGCGCATCGACCTGCCCAGCTCGCTCGGACGGCTGGTGGTGATCCCGGCGCTGCCGGAATTCTGCCGGCGCTACCCGCAGGTCGAGCTGGAGCTCAGCCTGAACGACCGTCAGGTGGACCTGGTGCGCGAAGGCGTGGATTGCGTATTGCGCGCTGGCGAACTGCCCGATTCCAGCCTGGTTGGCCGGCGGATCGCCGAGCTGGAACAGCTGACCTGCGTGAGCCGCGCCTACGTGCAGGAGTTCGGCCTGCCCGGGCATCCTGATCGGCTCGAAGGGCATCTGGCGGTGAACTACCAGTCGGCTTCCAGCGGGCGCATCTTCGACCTGGAGTTCCGCTTCGACGGTCAGCTACGCACGCAACGGCTGCCCAGCCGGATCACGGTGAACCATGCCGACGCCTATATCGCCGCTTGCCGTGCCGGCTTCGGCCTGATCCAGGCGCCGCGCTATCACCTGCGCGAGGGCCTCGCCAGCGGCGAACTGCTTGAGGTGCTGCGCGACTGGCAGCCGCCGCCGCTGCCGGTGAGCGTGCTGTATCCGGTGCGCCGGCAGATGTCGCGGCGCCTGCGGGTGTTTTCCGACTGGCTGGCCGCGCTGTTCGAGGCCGGCATCGGCTGAGCCGGCATCGCGGGGCGGTCACTGGCCGTCGGTGCGCCCGCCGACGGTGCGGTTGATGGTGCTCAGCGCGGTATTGAAACGTACCGTTTCGTTGAAGCTGCGGACGATGGCGCCGAAGCGCTCCTTGGCGTCCACCAACTGCTTGAAGCGTTCGGTCAGCTCGTTGTCCTTCTGCTGCAGCAGCGTCTCGCGGCCGTCCAGATCGGCATGGCGGATGCGCATCTGCGCCAGCTTGCGTTCCAGCTGTTCCTGTTCCGACTGCAGCACCTCGATGCGCTTGGTGGTGGCGCGGTCGCGGCTATCGACGGTTTCCGCCAGGGCTTGCAGCGTGGCGCTGCGCTCGGCCAGGACGGCGGCCTGCTGCTCTCCCTGGCGGGCCAGTGCGACCTTCTCCTGCTGCAAGCGCTGCTCCCATTGGCGCAGGGCTTCTTCCCGCTCGTTGAGCAGGCGTTCGCGCTCGTCCGCCAGTTCCTGGCGTGCGTCCAGTGTTTCGCGTTCCTTGATGGAATCCAGGCGTTGCTGCGACAGGCCCTGGGCCATGCCGGCCAGGGAGTCCAGGGTGCTCTGCACGTCCTGCAGCACGTTCTCGGTATCGCTGGCCTGCGCCGAGACGGCGGCCGCCAGCAACTGGTCGGCCTGGCCGAGCGGACCGTCCGAAGACGGCGCCGGCGTGCCGGCGGCTGGTCGTTCGCCTCGCGTTGCAGGGCTTCATCCAGCTCGTCGAGCTGCTCCAGGGTGTGCTGCGCGCTCTGCTGCTGCTTCAACGCGTAATCCGTGGCGCCGGCCGAGTAGGCGGACGCCTGGCTCGGCGCGGCGCCCAGGGCATCCGGTAGCTGGCCGGGCGGCAGGTCATAGAGTTGTGACAGGTGGTCCTGCGGATGGGCGAAGGGCTGCGGCTTGGGCTGGCCGGCGCCTTCGACGGGTTCCTTGGAATTGCGAATGCTCATGCGGATCTCCCGTGCTGTTCCTGGATAAGACGGCAAGCACCTGCAGCGGCGCCGCTGCGAGGTACTGGCAGCGCGGGGCGCGGGCAGGGACTGTCTCGGGCGTCGGGCTACAGGGTGCGTTTCAGGCTTCTGCCTAGCTGGCGGGAGCCGATTCCATCCGGCGCTGGGCGGCCTTGCGCGGCGGCGCCCAGAAGCAGTTTAGGTCGCCGCGGGCGGTTTGCCGGGAAAGTGCCGTTGCGAAGGGAGGCGGTGACGAGCGGTCAGCAGCTAACGGTGCTCCAGCACGTTGAGCAGCGTCCCCAGCGGGTCGCGCAGGAAGAAGCGCCGCACGCCCCAGGGTTCGACCGTCAGTGCGTAAGTGATCGGGTGACCGCCGCTGAGGGCGCGCTCGTGTACCTCGTCAAGATTGTCCACTTCGATGGAGAGCTCCGGCACTGGCGCGCCGGAGCCGCCTTCGCTGGCCAGGCTGAGCTGCGCGAGCGCGTTCTCGCCACTGGCGAGGGTGATCAGCCAGCCATGGTCCATTACCACGTCGAGGTCGAACAGTTCGCGGTAGAAGCGCGCGATTTCGGCAGGCTTGCCACTGGCAAGGTTGGCGACGATGCGGCGGACGGTCATGGCGGCGCTCCGGGAAGGGACGCCGCCAGCATAGACGGTCAGTGCGCCGGGCGCGCCGGTGGCATGCGGCGGCGGTGGATGCGGTAGAACTGGTAGAGCACGCCGATCACCAGCACCAGCAGCGCGACCATCACCGCTGTCTGCACGGGCGGGGAGTCCGGACCCTGGCCGATGGGGTTGGACGGCGGCAGGCGCGACAGGGATTCGTTGAGCGTGGGGATCATCATCAGGAAGAAGCTGAAGCTCATCGCCGCTGTTGCCAGGTATTCGCCCAGGCCACCCAGCGCGCTGATCCGCTGCGCATAGCTGCCCACCGCGAGGGCCACCAGGCAGAGGATGCCGATGGCGTGCCCGGCGTTGAAACCGCCGGTGCTGGACAGGCCGAACGCCGTCAGCACGCCGAGGATCATTCCGTAGACGTACCAGCGCCCGACCGGGCTGCGCGGATCGATGCGCCCCGCCTGGTAGAACGCCCACAGCCCGGCGACCAGCGGCACCAGGCTGATGGCGGTATGCACGATACCCAGGGTGGAAAGGGGGTTGGCCATGACAAACGCCTCCGCGGTTAGCACAGGGACGCCACGCATCCACGAGCTGCGCCGAGGCACGGAGGGGCGGGTGTGTTGTCAGGTTAGACGCAACCCGCGCAGAGGCGGGGCTGCGCCGAACTCAGCCGACGAACGTCACAGGCGCTTGTTGAGCCAGCGCGCCAGGCGGTCGCCGCCAAACTGGATCAGTGTCACCAGCGCGACCAGCAGGATGATCACGGTGAGCATCACCTGGGTGTCAAAGCGCTGGTAGCCGTAGCGATAGGCAAGGTCGCCGAGGCCGCCGGCACCGATGGCGCCGGCCATGGCCGAGGAGTTGATCATGGTCACCAGGGTGATGGTGAACCCGGCGACTATGCCCGGCCGCGCCTCGGGCAGCAGCACGTTCCAGATGATGTGCCGGGGCTGGCAGCCCATGGCCTGGGCCGCCTCGATCAGGCCATGGTCGACTTCCCGCAGGCTGACTTCGGCGATGCGCGCGAAGAACGGCGTGGCGGCGATGGTCAGCGGCACCACCGCCGCCCACACGCCATAGCTGGTGCCGACGATCAGCCGGGTGAAGGGGATCAGCGCGACCATCAGGATCAGGAACGGGATCGAGCGCAGCACGTTGACCACGCTGCCCAGGCTCTGGTTGACCAGGCGCGCCTGGAAGATCCCGCCGGGGCCGGTGGTGACCAGCACCAGGGCCAGCGGGATGCCCACCAGGAACACGATGGCAGAGGACGCGCCGATCATCAGCAGGGTATCGAGCAGGCCTTGCAGCAGGCGATCAGGCATGGGTGAGCACCTCCAGGCGGTCGGCGACCTCGCGGGCACGTTCGAGCAGTTGCGGGGCGCTGGCGGCGGGGGCGGCGACGCTCAGCAGCAGACGGCCGAGGGCGCGGCCCTGGATGCGCTCGATGCCGCCGTGCAGCAGGCTGACGCGGCTGCCCAGCGCCTGGGCGATGGCCAGCAGGTCCGGCTCCTGTTCGCGCACGCCGGTGTAGTGCAGGTCGAGGATGACTTCGTTGTCCGACGGATGCTCCAGGCGCGCCAGCAGGTCCGGCGGCAGGTGCTGTTGCAGCGAGCCGAGCAGGGTACGGCTGACCTCGTGCTGCGGATTGCCGAAGACTTCCCAGACCTCGCCCTGCTCGACAATGCGCCCGCGTTCGAGCACCACCACGCGGTCGCAGATTTCGCGGATCACCGCCATCTCGTGGGTGATCAGCACGATGGTCAGGCCCAGGCGGCGGTTGATGTCGCGCAGCAGCGCGAGGATCGCCTGGGTGCTCTCCGGGTCGAGCGCCGAGGTCGCCTCGTCGCAGAGCAGGATTTCCGGCTGGTGCACCAGCGCGCGGGCGATGCCGACGCGCTGCTTCTGGCCGCCGGAGAGTTGCGCCGGGTAGGCGTGGCGCTTGTCTTCCAGGCCCACGAGCTGCAGCAGTTCGTCCACCCGCTCGGCGATCCGCGCCCTGGGCACGCCGGCCACGCGCAGGGGCAGGGCGATGTTCTGCGCGACCGTCTTGGCCGACATCAGGTTGAAGTGCTGGAAGATCATCCCGACGCGACGGCGCAGGCCAACCAGTTGCTGGGCGTCGAAGGCGCCGATGTCCTCGCCGTCGATCAGCACCTGGCCGACGCTGGGTTGTTCCAGGCGGTTGAGGGTGCGGATCAGCGAGCTCTTGCCGGCGCCGCTGCGGCCGATGATGCCGAACACTTCGCCGCGGCGGACGGAGAGTTCGATGTCGCTCAGCGCCTCCACCGGGCCGTGGTGCCCGGCGTAGGTCTTGCCCAGCCCGCGCAGGGCGATGTGCTGGGCGGCGAGTTCGAGATTGCGGTTGAAGCTGACCATGGTGGGGGCCTGTTCTGTGGTTCGGAGCGGGGGCTTTTCCCCTCTCCCTGACCCTCTCCCTGAAGGGAGAGGGGACTGGTTCGGTGTGTTCGGGTGTATCGGTGCTATGGCCGGAGGCACCGGTGTGGCACCAATGTTCGATGTGCTGCGGACAGCTCCCTCTCCCTTCAGGGAGAGGGCGGGGGAGAGGGCTGTCGTTGGCGTAAGTGTTTCCGGTGCATTAATTCCAGGACCGTAGGTACGGTGACGGCGCGTGCTCTTCGTAGGAGCGGGGGGGGGGGGGGGCACCCCCCCCCCCCGGGGGGGGGGGGGGGGCCCCCCCCCCCCCCCCCGCTCCTACAGGCAGAAATCGGCGCGTTTACTGCCAGCCCGGCTGGTAGAGCGAGCCGTGGGCCTTGTCCAGCGCGGCGCGGACCTGCGGCGAATGCTGGTAGAGATCGACGAACTTCTTCAGCCGGCCGTCCGGGTCCTTGTAGTCGTCACGGGTCACGAACTGGATGACGTACTCCTTGTTCTCGATGCCGTCGAACAGCAGCGCGCTGTTCGGGTCGAGGGTGCCGGCCAGGCGGATGTAGTGCGGGTAGCCCTGGGCGAGGTCGACGTCGTCCAGCGCGCGCACCAGCTGGACGGCTTCCAGCTCGATGATCTGGATATGCTTCGGATTGGCCACGATGTCGTCCAGCGTCGCCTTGTAGCCCACGCCGTCCTTGAGCTTGAGCAGCCCGGCCTTCTGCAGCAGCTGCAGGCCGCGGCCGCCATTGATCGGGTCGTTGGCGATGGCGACCTTGGCGCCGTCGGGCAGGTCGGCGATGGCCTTGTATTTGGTCGAGTACAGGCCGACGTTGTTGATGATCCCCGGCGCGAACGCCTTCAGGTGCAGGCCGCCTTCGCGGTTGGCGTTTTCCAGGAATGGGGTGTGCTGGAAGTAGTTGGCGTCGATGTCGCCGTGGTCGAGGGTGATGTTCGGCGCGTTCCAGTCGGTAAACTCCACCAGCTCGACCTTCAGGCCCTGCTGGGCGGCTTCCTTCACCGCTACTTCCAGCGGCGGTGCGAAGGCGGCGGTGGTGCCCAGGCGCAGGGTGTCGGCGGCCTGGGCGAGGCCGGCGGCGAGGAGGCTCAGGGAGAGACCGAGGGACAGCTTGAAGCGTGCATGCATGGCAACGAATCCTTATGGGTTTAGACCTTGATGGCCCTTAAAGAGAGAAAGCTGGAGTCGCTCCAGTGGCGGTTGCCTGGCGGAAGCTCGCGCCGACGTGCCGGGCGGGCAGTCGGGCGCGGCCGGCGCCGAAGAGTTTTTCCCGCAGGGTGCCGTCCGCGTAGGCGGTCTTGTACGCGCCGCGGTTCTGCAGTTCGGGCACCACGAGGTCGATGAAGTCGGCGTAGCTTTCCGGCTCCACGCTGCGGGTCAGGTTGAAGCCGTCGAGGCCGGCCTCGTTGATCCAGCCCAGCAGCTCATCGGCGACCTGCACGGGGTCGCCCACCAGCGTGGTGTAGCGTCCGCCGAGGGAGAACTGTTCCAGCAGCTGGCGCACGGTGGCGTCGGTGCGGGCGACGGTCAGCGCCTTGGTGGCGGACTCGATGGCGTTGGTCTTCTCGTAGCGGATCGGCTCGTCCAGCGCATAGCGCGAGAAGTCGATGCCAGTGGTGCTGGCGAAGTGCGCAAGGCCGGCCTCGGCGCTGGCGAAGCGGCGGTACTCGGCGAGCTTGTCGCGGGC
Source organism: Pseudomonas sp. Pseusp97 (assembly GCF_047304025.1). Taxonomy (NCBI): domain Bacteria; kingdom Pseudomonadati; phylum Pseudomonadota; class Gammaproteobacteria; order Pseudomonadales; family Pseudomonadaceae; genus Pseudomonas; species Pseudomonas sp. Pseusp97. The sequence goes on from NZ_JBGLYK010000035.1 coordinate 32,245, forward strand.
CTCGGCCTCGGTCGGCGCGACTATGACGTTGATGCCCATGAACACCTTGATGTCGTCGGCGCGGCGACCGGCATCCACCGCTGCCTGGCGGATGCGGTCCACCAGCACGCGGGTCGCTTCGCGGGTCTGCGCGGAGACGAACACGCATTCGGCGTGGCGCGCGGCGAAGGCGAGACCGCGGTTCGAGGCGCCCGCCTGGAACAGCAGAGGCGTACGCTGCGGCGAGGGCTGGCTGAGGTGGTAACCCTCGACGTCGAAGAACTCGCCGTGGTGACGGACCTTGTGCACCTTGCCCGGCTGCGCATAGATGCGGCGCTGGCGGTCGGCGAGCACCGCGTCGTCTTCCCAGCTGCCTTCCCAGAGCTTGTAGAGCACCTCCAGGTATTCGTCGGCGCGGTCGTAGCGGCGGTCGTGGTCGATCTGCCGGTCCTGGCCCATGGCGCGGGCGGTGCTTTCCAGGTAGCCGGTGACGATGTTCCAGCCGATCCGGCCATCGCTCAGGTGATCCAGCGTCGAGAGCCTGCGGGCGAACGGGTAGGGCGCCTCGTAGGTGAGGTTGGCGGTGACGCCGAAGCCCAGGTGCTCCGTCACGCCGGCCATGGCCGAAACCAGCATCAGCGGGTCGTTCACCGGTAGCTGGATGGCCTCCTTGGCGGTGAGCTCGATGCCGTTCTGGTAGACGTCGTAGACGCCGAGGATGTCGGCGAGGAACAGGCCGTCGAACAGGCCTTTCTCCAGCAATCGGGCGAGGTCGGTCCAGTGGCTGAGCTTGTTGAAGTCGCTGGAGCGGTCGCGCGGGTGGGTCCACAGGCCATGGTTGATGTGGCCGACGCAATTCATGCTGAAGGCGTTGAGGAGGATCTGCTTCTGGCTCATGGGAAGTCCTTGCGGCTGGCGCGCTGCGGACTGCTCCCGTAGGAGCGGTCCTTGTCCGCGATAGTCGGAGTGGCCGATGTGATTCGCGGATGAGATCCGCTCCTACGAAGGGCCGGCGCGGTGCACGATTGAGCACCCCTGTAGGAGCGGACCTTGTCCGCGATGGCCGGCGTGGCCGATGTGATTCGCGGATGAGATCCGCTCCTACGAAAAGCGTGTACGGTGGGGGGCATCAGATGGTCCCCCGGCGCGGCGGCAGCTGGTCGTTGAGGTAGTAGTTGCCCACCGCGAAGTACTTCCAGCGTGCCGGGTCGTGCAGGGTGTGCACGCGGGCGTTGCGCCAGTGGCGGTCCAGGCCCAGCTCGGCGAGGCTGGCGCGGCTGCCGCCCAGTTCGATCAGCTTGGAACCGGCCAGCAGCGAGACCTCGGTGGTGATTGCCCGTGCCTCGGCTACGGCGATGGAAGCGGCGGCAACGCTCTCGGCGGTCGGCTCGGCGGTGGCGGCATCGAGCACGCGGCCCGAGCGGTCCAGCAGCGCTTCGGCGGCGTGCAGGCGGATCGCCAGGCGGCCGATTTCATTGATCGCCAGCGGGTCGTCGCTGGCCTTGTCCACGCCCGAATCGATCCACGGCCGCGCCTTCTCGCGCAGGAAAACCAGCGCGTCTTCATAGGCACCGCGGGCGATACCGGCATCGATGGCGGCATGCAGTATCTGCGCGAAGGGGCCGACCGTGGTGGGGCGCTCGAAGGCGCTCTGGAACGGCACGATGTCGTCCGCGCTCACCGGCGCGCCATCGAACACCACGCTGCCGCTGCCGGTGGTGCGCTGGCCGAAGCCGGACCAGTCGTCGATCACCTCCACGCCCTGGCTGTCGCGCGCGATGAAGGCGAACTGATGGACGCCGTCGTCATCGATCACCAGGGTCGGAATGCGCTGCGCATAGAGCGCGCCGGTGCAGTAGAACTTGCGCCCGTGGATGCGCAACTGGCCGTCCTCGCGCTTGAGCCGGGTAGTGCGGTCGTGGGCGGTGCGCGTGCCGATTTCCGCCAGCGCGTTGCCGAAGCGCACACCGGCCAGCACCTCGGCGAACAGGCGGGCTTTCTGTTCTTCGCTGCCGTTCACCCGCAGCAGTTCGACGGCGTAGAAATGGTTCTGCGGAATCTGCCCCAGCGAGCCGTCGGCGGCGGAGATGATGGCGATCACGCGGGCCACCGTGACGCGGGAAACCCCTGCTCCGCCGTATTCGCGAGGCACGGTGATGCCCCACAGGCCGGAGCGGCTGAAGCGCTCCAGTTCTTCCCACGGCAGGCGGCGTTCGCGGTCACGGGCGATGGCGCCCTCGCGGAAGTCGGCGGCCAGGGCACGGGCGACGTCGAGGGCTTCGTCGTCGCTGCGGATGATGTGGATGGGACTGCTCTGCAGCGGAGATTGTACGAGGCTGTTCATCGGCGCTCCTCAGATCCAGGAATGACGCGCCGGACGGGCGCCGTTGAGGTGGTAGGCGCCAACCGCCTGGACCTTCCAGCGCACCGGGTCGTGCAGGGTATGCACGCGGGCGTTGCGCCAGTGGCGGTCGAGGTTGAACTCGGCGAGGGTGGCGCGGCTGCCGGCCAGTTCGAAGAGCTTCTCGCTGGCGGCCAGGCTGATCTCGGTGGTCAGCACCTTGGCCTCGGCAACGGCGATGGAGGCGCGGGCGGCGGACTCGTCGTCGATGGGCCGCGCGCTCACTTCGTCGAGCACATGGCCGGCGCGCTCCAGCAGCGCCTCGGCGGCATGCAGTTCGACCTGCAGGCGCCCGATCTCGGCGATGGTGAAGGGCTCTTCGCTGGCCTGTTCGACGTTCGCATCGATGAAGGGGCGGGTGCGCGTGCGGATGAACTCGATGGCGTCTTCCAGCGCGCTCGCCGCGATGCCGGCATCGATGGCGGCCTGGATCAGTTGCGACACGGCGCCCTGGATGTTCGGCACGTCGGCCAGGCGTCCGTTGTGGATCACCAGCGAAGCGGCGACGGGGGCGTTGTCCAGCAGCACGGTGCCGCTGGCAGTGGTGCGCTGGCCGAAGCCGGACCAGTCGTCGACGATGCGCAGGCCTTCCACGCCGCGTTCGACGAAGCCCATCACCGCGCGGCCTTGTTCATCGATGGCCTTCACCGCGACCCAGTGGGCGAACAGTGCGCCGGTGGAGTAGAACTTCTCGCCGCTGACGCGGAAGTTTTCGCCGTCGCGAACCAGCCGCGCCTTGAGTTCCAGGGTGTTGCGGGTGTTGCGCTCGGGGCCGGCATTGCCGATGCGCCGACCGCCCAGCACGCCGCCGAACAGCACGCGCTTCTGCTCCTCGCTGACGACGTTTTCGATGACGTTGAGCAGGCCGAACTGGTTCTGCGGAATCTGCCCCAGCGCCGGGTCGGCGGCGCAGATCACGCGGAAGACTTCGGCCACGGTGGCGTAGGAGACCTGCGCACCGCCGTACTCGCGGGGAATGCTGATGCCGCCCAGGCCAAGCGCGGTGAAGTGCTCCAGCTCGCGCCAGGGCAGGCCGCGCTCGCGGTCGCGGGCGGCGGCTCCGGGTTTCGCCAGGCGGGCCACTTCGTGGGCGGCGTCGATGGCCTGGGCGTCATTGTCGATGCGGCGCGCCGGGAGTTGCCGGGGCGCCTGGTCACGAAGGTCCTTGGGTGCGGATTCGTTGGTCATGCGGTTTCCTGTGGTTGTGGAGCAGGAAATTCCTTTCCTTGGGAGCTCTTTGTAGGAGCGGGCTTTCTAGCGCACCAGGTTAACCACGGGTGGTCAGGGTGGAAAGCGTTAGCGAGCAAGCGGGCGCCTAAAGGTCGAGTGCGCGGTGAGGCGGGGAGGGGGCATAA
>NZ_JBGLYK010000360.1:0-3430 GCF_047304025.1 Pseudomonas sp. Pseusp97
TTTATCTCGGGCCATATCCACACCGCCCCGCCCCCATTGGACCAGGGCCCACACCGCTTCTCCCACAAACTCTGACCCACCCCCCCCCCCGCCCCCCGCCGGGCGGTCTCCACTCCCTCAAGGAAAAGGAAATTCCCATGCGCAAGACCCTGCTTTCCGTCACTGTCCTGGCCGCCGGCCTGCTCAGCACGGAGCTGGCCCTGGCCGCCTGCGAGAAGCCGCGCAACGCCTTCGACAGCGTGTACTGCCTGAGCACCGAATACGCCCAGGTCGACCGCGAGCTGAACAATGAATTCGGCACCCTGCGCAAGATGCTCAACGACGGCCAGAAGGCCGCGCTGAAGAAGAGCCAGATCGCCTGGATCAAGGACCGCGACGCCCAGTGCAGCTACGAGCGCGACGGCGGCTACTTCGTCAACCTGCAGTGCGCCGTGGACAAGACCAACGAGCGCCTGAGCGTGCTGCGCGAGCGTGAGCGCGAGTGCCAGAGCACCGGTTGCGTAGACGCCAAGCTGTAAAGCGCTGACGGCGTACACACGTGAACGGTGTAGTTACCTGTAGGAGCGAGGGGGACGCCATCGTTATTGCTCGCGAACGCTTTCCGCGGATGTACCGGCGTCAAGCTGTTCGCGAGCAAGCTCGCTCCTACAAGTGTCCCGATGTCGCGCCTACTCCAGAACTTCCACATCCATGCCCACGCGCAGCTCTCCACCGTTCAGGGCAATGAGGTTCTGCCCGAACAGCGCTTCGCCATTGACGTTGCGATACCCCAGCAGGGTCGCCAGCGGCTCGCGGGCGGCATCGCGCTCGCCGGTGTGCGGGTCGATGGTGGTGAGGATGCAGCGCGAGCACGGCTTGGCCACCTTGAAGGTGACGTCGCCGATGCGGATGCGCTTCCAGCCGTCTTCGGCGAAAGGCTCGGCGCCGGTCACCACCAGGTTCGGGCGGAAGCGCGGCATTTCCAGCGGGCGACCGACCCTGGCCGACAGGTCATCCAGCGACCCCTGGCCGATCAGCAGCAGCGGGAAGCCGTCGGCGAAATGCACATGCTCGCCGGGCTCGGCGTAGGCGGTGTCGACCTGCCGGGCGCGCTGCTCGGGCATCTGCACCAGGCGCACGGCGCGACCCAGGAAGGTGCTCAGCCACTGGGCAGCGGCTTCGCCGGCGTCCGGCACCTGCAGCATGTCGCGCCAGATCAGCACGCCGCGCAGGTTGTCGTCCTGGCCGGGTACGTTCACCAGCAAGTCGTCCATGCCGGGCGCGCGCAGGCGCAGGGCGGCGAAATCGTCCTGCCAGCGCGCCTCGATGCGGCCCATCTGCGGCAGCAGGCGCTGAGTGAGGAAGCGGCCATTGGATGCCTCCACCACCAGCCAGCGTCGGTCCCCTTCCAGGCCCAGGGCGTCCAGGCGGACGGATTCCAGGGGTTCGAAGGCGGTGGACTTGACCGGGTAGCGGTAGAGCTCGCTCAGGCTGTACATCGGAAGCTTCCTTTCATGCAGGCGAAAGGGACCTTATACGGGGTGGAACGCTCGTCTAGCAATGAGGGCAGCTTCGTCGCGGGCATTGGCCACCTCAGCCGGAAGCTGACAGAGCGAGAGAGAAGCACTTCGCGGAGAAGCTCCGCTCCTACAGAAGCGGCACCGGGCGTCCCCTGTAGGAGCGAGCTTGCTCGCGAACCGCCCCATGCCGATGCGTCAGGCGAAAAGCATTCGCGAGCAAGCTCGCTCCTACAAGGTAAGGGCGTGGGTCAGGCGGGGACTTTCTGCAACCGCCGACGCACCACCTCCACCAACTGGTCCGGCTGGAACTTGGAAAGGAAATCGTCGCAGCCGACCTTCTTCACCATGGCGTCGTTGAAGCTGCCTGACAACGAGGTGTGCAGCACCACGTAGAGGTCACGCAGGCGCGGGTCGTTGCGGATCTCGGTGGTCAGCCGGTAGCCGTCCATCTCCGGCATCTCGGCGTCGGTGAAGACCATCAGCAGCTTCTCGTCCATGTCCGCGCCCTCGTCCGCCCAGCGCTTGAGCTGATTGAGCGCGCGCAGGCCGTCGGTGGCCACGTGCAGGCGCAGGCCGAGCTGCCCGAGAGTGTCACGCAGCTGGGAGATCGCGACGCTGGAGTCATCCACCACCAGCACTTCGCGGCCACGGGTCTGGCTGAGCAACTTGTCGTCCAGCCGCTCGCTGGACACACGGGTGTTCATCGGCACGATCTCGGCCAGCACCTTCTCCACGTCGATGATCTCCACCAGGCGGTCGTCCACCTTGGTGATCGCGGTCAGGTAGTGCTGGCGCCCGGCGCCACCGGGCGGCGGCTGGATCGATTCCCAGTTGAGGTTGAGGATGCGCTCCACCCCACCCACCAGGAAGGCCTGCACCGAGCGGTTGTACTCGGTGACGATGATGGTGCTGCTGGCATCCGGGGTCAGCGCGCGCATGCCGATGGCCCGCGACAGGTCGATCACCGGCAGGGTCTGCCCGCGCAGGTTGATCACCCCGCAGATCATCGGGTGACGCTGCGGGATCAGGGTCAGGCGCGGCAGTTGCAGCACTTCCTGCACCTTGAACACGTTGATCGCGAACTGCTGCCGCCCGGCCAGGCGGAAGACCAGGATTTCCAGGCGGTTCTCGCCTACCAGTTGGGTGCGTTGATCGACAGTGTCGAGAATACCGGCCATGCCTGCTCCAGATTCGGAATGAGTCTTGCGGGAAAGCTATCGGCCATCCGTTTGGAAACAAGATGCTGGCCGAGAGCCATCATGCACGACTTGCGCAGTCGCGGCCAGACCGCTCAGCTGCTCGCGCCCATGAGCCGCTGGGTCGACGAGAGCAACGGCGAGTCCGCCGGCAGGTGCATGGAGATCGCCGACGGACGCACCTCGAAGCGCAGCTTGCGGCCTTCCAGGGGCTCGCCATCGAGGTTGACGTCCAGTCCTTCGCGGGCCTCGACCTCCACCCACGGCAGGCGCGCACGGACGAACAGGTCCTGGGTGCCAAGCCCACCGCCCAGCAGCGCGCCGAGGGTGCCGACCATGTCCTGCGGCGTTGGCAGGATGCTCACGTCCAGCAATCCGTCGTCCGCCGTCGCCTGGGGACAGAGCATGTGCCCGCCGCCCGCCTGCCGGCCGTTGCCGATGCCCAGTGCGAGGAATTCGCCCTCCCAACTGAAATCCGGGCCGCTGAAACGGCCCTGCGCGGCATGCACTTCGGAGAAGCGCGTCAGCCCGGTGAGCAGGTAAGCCGCGCCGCCGAGCAGCTTTTTCAGGTCTTCGGGTGTATTGGCCGTGACCTTGGAGCCGAAGCCGCCGGTGGCCATGTTGAGGAACATCTGCCCGTCCACCTCGCCCAGATCGATGGGCCGCGCCGGCACCTCCAGCAACGCCAGCGCGGCCGCCGGTTCCAGCGGCACCCCGGCGGCACGGGCGAAGTCG
>NZ_JBGLYK010000361.1:0-3385 GCF_047304025.1 Pseudomonas sp. Pseusp97
AGTTGCTCGCGGGCGCGAGCGTCGAGGTGGGCGCGCAGGCAGAGGTCGGCGACGTCGCTGAAGGGGCGTTGCTCGCGCGCCTGGGCCATGGCATTGGCCACGTCCTCGCGCAACCCACGGACCATGCGCAGGCCGAGGCGGATTGCCGGCTGGCGTTCGGCAATGGGTTCCAGGGTGCAGTCCCAGTGGCTGTGACGCACATCCACCGGGCGGATCTCCAGGCCGTGACGGCGAGCGTCCTGCAGCAGTTGGTCGGGGCTGTAGAAACCCATGGGCCAGCTGTTGATCAGTGCGCAGGTGAAGGCCGCCGGTTCGTGGCATTTCAGCCAGCAGCTGGCGTAGGTGAGCAGGGCGAAGCTGGCGGCGTGGGATTCGGGGAAGCCGTAGCTGCCGAAGCCTTCTATCTGTTTGAAGATGCGCTCGGCGAAATCCTGGGTGTAGCCGTTCTTCAACATGCCTTGGAAAAGACGCTGGCGGTGCGGCTCCAGACCGCCATGACGTTTCCACGCGGCCATGCATCGGCGGAGGTGGTCCGCTTCACCTTGGGTGTAATCGGCGGCAATGACGGCCACTTCCATAACCTGTTCCTGAAACAGCGGAACACCCAAGGTGCGTCTGAAGACCTTTTCCAGAGCTTTGGACGGATAGGTAACGGGCTCTTCCTTGTTTCGTCTGCGCAGGTAGGGATGCACCATGTCGCCTTGGATCGGGCCTGGGCGGACGATCGCGACTTCGATGACCAGGTCATAAAACGTTTCGGGCTTGAGGCGCGGCAGCATGGCCATTTGTGCGCGGGACTCGATCTGGAACACCCCGACGGTGTCGGCACGGCTGATCATTTCGTAGGTCTTCGGGCACTCCTGCGGCAGGGTAGCGAGTGTCCAGCGCTGACCACGATAACGTTCGATCAGGTCGAAACAGCGGCGTAGGGCGCTGAGCATTCCCAAGGCAAGCACGTCGACTTTGAGCAGACGGACTGCGTCAAGATCATCCTTGTCCCATTGGATCAAGGTGCGCTCGGGCATCGCGGCATTTTCCACCGGCACCAGGTTTTCCAATGGCTGCTGGGAAATCACGAAACCGCCGGGGTGTTGTGACAGGTGGCGAGGAAAGCCAATCAATTGCTCCGTCAATACGAGGACACGACGAAGCACTGGACTGTCCGGATCGAAGCCGGACTCAATCAGACGGTCGCGTGGCGGACCTTTGCGGCTCCAATGTCCGCAGCAATCGGCCAGTGCGCCGACCTGATCCGGCGGCAGGCCCAATGCCTTGGCCACGTCGCGCACAGCGCCGGCGCCTCGATAGGTACTGACGACTGCCGTAAGCGCAGCGCGCGTGCGGCCGTAGCGCTGGAACACATACTGGATGACTTCCTCACGGCGGTCGTGCTCGAAATCGACGTCGATATCCGGCGGTTCTTTGCGTTCGCGGGAAATGAAGCGGCCGAACAGCAGATTGATGTGTGTCGGGTCGAGTTCGGTAATCCCCAGGGTGAAACACACGGCAGAGTTGGCGGCTGAGCCACGTCCTTGGCAGAGGATATGTTGCGAGCGGGCAAACCGGACGATGTCATGGACTGTGAGGAAATAGCTTTCGTATTTCAGTTCGATGATCAGCCGCAATTCCTTGCGGATCCGTTTGATGACCTTTTTTCTCGCTCCTGCAGGCCAACGCTCGTGAATACCTTTTTGCGTCAGGGCGCAAAGCCAACTGGCGGGCGTATGGCCTTCGGGCACCAGCTCGCGCGGGTACTGGTAGTCGAGTTGACCCAGATCGAAGGTACAGCGCCCGGCAATCTCCAGCGTCTCCGCCAGCAACTCGGCGGGGTAGATCGACGCCAGCGCCTCCCATGGCCGCAGATGCCGCTCGCCGTTGGGATAGAGGTACTGCCCGGCCTCGTGCACCGGCAGGTGCTGGCGGATTGCAGTCATGCAGTCCTGCAGGGCGCGGCGGCCACGGATGTGCATGTGTACGTCGCCGCAGGCCACGGCGGGAATCACCAGGCGCGCGGCCTGTTCTAGCAGGCGCCGCAGCTTGCCGGCATCGTCCGCTCCCTTGTGCAGTTCGACGCCCAGCCACAGGCGCTCGGGGAAAAGCTCACGCAGCCAGAGGCCGTGGTCGTCGCGGTCATCACGCGGCAGCCAGATCGCCAGCAGGTGGTCGAGGTTGCCGTCGAAGTCCGCACGTACCAGGCGGTAGCTACCTTTCTCGACGCGGCGGCGGGCGTGGGTGAGCAGGCGGCAGAGGTTCTCGTAGCCGGTGAGGTTTTCTGCCAGCAACACCAGCTTCGGGCCTTGCTCGATGCTCAATTCGCTGCCGGTTATCAGCGGGATCTTCGTCTCCTTCGAGGCCTGCCAGGCGCGGACGATGCCGGCCAGGCTGCATTCGTCGGTGATCGCCAGCGCCCGGTAGCCGAGCTTCCTTGCCCGTTCGAACAGCTCGGCGGCGCTGGAGGCGCCGCGCTGGAAGCTGAAGTTGGACAAGCAGTGCAGCTCGGCGTAGCCGATGCCTTCGCTCTCCGCGCTCATGCGAACCAGCCATGCAGCAGCAGGGGCCCGTCGTCGCCCACCGGGCGGAACACCCAGGCCCGCTGGCCGCTGCGGGTGCGCACCTGGTAGTAGTCGCGGCGGATGTCTTCGCCGTCCCACCAGCCGGATTCGATGCGTTCCGGGCCGGCCAGCAGCGTCGGTGCGAACTCGCGCAGTGGCTGGGGCTCGGCCAGCAGCCAGCCGGGGCGTGGGGCTTCGGTGACGGGTTGCAGCGGCGTGGAGGTACCTTGCCAGGCGCGCTCCGGGCGATGGTCGGCGCGGCCACCGAGGCTGTGCACGGCGTCGTCGCCCAGCCGTGCGCGAAGGCGTTCGCGCAACTGTTACCACGACAGCGACTGCTGCGGGCGGTCATCGAACAGCTCGCGGTGCTGCGGTACGAAGGCCGGCAGGTCGTCGGCCAGCAGTCGCACGCTGTGCACCGGGGCGCGCAGTTGCAGTTGCTCCAGGCGGCCACGGGTCAGCTCGAAGAGCATCGCCGCCTCGCGCTCGGCGCTGAGCAGGCCGACCGGCATCTGCGTGTCGCTGCCTTCGTGGTGTTCCAGATAGAGGACGAAACGCTGCACGCCGCTGTCGCGCCCGGCGAGGAAGGCGGCGAGGTCGGCGGTCAGGCGGCGCAGTGGGAACAGCAGTGCCTGGGTTGATTCGACGTCGAAGTTCAGCTCGATGCGCGACTCGAAGGTATCCGGCGGCCGGTAGAACTCCAGGGCCAGCGGGCGCTGGCCGAGCAGGGTGTCGACCTGTCGCAGTACCTGCGGCGGAAAGCGCCGGGCCAGGCTCTCGCGCGGCAGGGCGAGCAGTTGCTGCAGGCTGCGCAGGCCCATGCGGCCCAGCGA
>NZ_JBGLYK010000362.1:0-3373 GCF_047304025.1 Pseudomonas sp. Pseusp97
ACCGCCAACCTCGCGCCGCCTGTACGGGCGCGCGGGCGGGTAGATTTAGGGAAAGGGTGTTCCCCGATTCTGCCTCAATCCGCAGCAGGGCTCGGCCATGCTGCGCGCGGCGAGCTGGGCCGATGGCCTGGCGGTGGTGGAGGCCGGGCGCACCCTGCAGGCCGGCGAGCCGCTGCCCTTCCTGTCTTTCAGCGAACTCGGCGCCTGACGCCGTTCCCGGCTGCCGGCGGGGGCCGGCGGCCTCCGTATTGCCCGGGGGAAGCATGCAACTGGTCTGTCCGGCGGGTAGTCTTCCCGCCCTTAAATCCGCCCTGCGCGAGGGCGCCGATGCGATCTACGTCGGCTTTCGCGATGACACCAACGCCCGCCACTTCGCCGGCCTCAACCTCGATGAGCGCCAGCTGCGCCAGGGCGTGGAGCTGGTCCACAGCGCCGGCAAGCAGATGTACGTGGCGGTCAATACCTATCCCGGCGCGGCAGGCTGGGCACGCTGGCAACGCGCCGTGGACCACGCCGCCGATCTCGGAGTGGATGCGCTGATCGCCGCCGACTGCGCGGTGCTCGGCTACGCTGCCAGACGCCACCCCAACCTCGCGCTGCACCTCTCGGTGCAGGGCTCGGCCACCAACGTGGCGGCGCTGGCGTTCTACCACGAGCGCTATGGCATCCGCCGTGCGGTGCTGCCGCGCGTGCTGTCGCTGGCGCAGGTGCGCCAGGTGGCGGCGAACAGCCCGGTACCCATCGAAGTCTTCGCCTTCGGCAGCCTGTGCATCATGGCCGAGGGGCGCTGCCACCTGTCGTCCTATGTCACCGGCGAGTCGCCCAACCTCTGCGGCGTCTGCTCGCCGGCCAAGGCGGTGCGCTGGAGCGAGGAGCCCGAAGGCCTGACCTCGCGGCTCAATGACGTGCTGATCGACCGTTACGCTCCGGATGAGCCGGCGGGTTACCCGACCCTGTGCAAGGGCCGCTTCGTGGTCAACGGCGAACGCTTCCACGCCCTGGAAGAGCCCACCAGCCTGAACACCCTCGACCTGATTCCGCAGTTGGCGGAAATCGGCGTGGCGGCGGTGAAGATCGAGGGCCGGCAGCGCAGCCCGGCCTATGTCGAGCAGGTCACCCGCGTCTGGCGCCAGGCGCTGGATGCCTGGCAGCGCGCGCCCGAAAACTACCGCGCGCTGACGCAGTGGCAGGACGCCCTGGACAAGCTTTCCGAAGGCCACCAGACGACCCTGGGCGCCTACCATCGCTCCTGGCAGTGAGGACCTCCTGATGAAACTCAGCCTGGGACCGGTGCTGTTCTACTGGGACCGCCGGACACTCCTGGATTTTTATGCGCAGATGGCGCAGCAGCCGCTGGACGCGATCTATATCGGCGAAACCGTCTGCTCAAAACGCCGCGCCCTGTCGCTGGACAACTGGCTGGGCCTGGGGCGCGAGCTGCAGCAGCAGAGCGGGGCGCAGATCCTCATCTCGGGGCTGGCGCTGATCGAGGCGGCCTCCGAGCTGTCTTCGCTGCGTCGCCTCTGCGCCAACGGCGAGCTGCAGGTCGAAGCCAGCGACATGGGCGCGGTGCAGATACTTTCCGGTCTTGGCGTCGAATTCGTCGGCGGCCCGGCGCTCAATGTCTACAACGGCCACACGCTGGCGGAGCTGCATTCCGCCGGACTGCGCCGCTGGGTGCCGCCGGTGGAGTGCTCCGGCGAGCAGATCCACGCGGTGATCGAGCAGGCCCGCGAGCTGGGTATCGATGAGGTGGAGACCGAGGTGTTCGCCTACGGCCACCTGCCGCTGGCCTACTCGGCGCGCTGCTTCACCGCACGGGCGGAGAACCGGCCCAAGGATGACTGCCAGTTCTGCTGCCTGAACTACCCGGAGGGCCTGTCGATGCTCAGCCAGGAGGGCCTGCCGCTGTTCACCCTCAACGGCATCCAGACGATGTCCGGCGAGGCCAGCAACCTGCTGGCAGACTTTGCCTCGCTGCGTGATTGCGGCGCCGATCTGCTGCGCCTGAGCCCGCGTGCGGAGGGCATGGTGGACGTCGTGCAGGCCTTCGACCGTGTGCGCAAGGGCGCCACGCCGCCGCTGGCGGTGGAGGGTTGCAACGGATACTGGCATGGCCGCCCGGGCATGCTGCGCAGCGATGAGGTGAATCTGTGCTGACTCTGGAAACTGGCGCCCTGCGCGCCGCCGACCGCCTCTTGCCGCTGGCTGCGCGCGTTCCCTCTGGATTGCAGCGCGCAGTGTTGCAGCGCGCCGCCAACCGCCTGTTCGCCGAGCCGCTGGCGGACGGTGCCTTCGATATCCTCGATGGCCATTGGCTGCGTCTGGAAGTGAGTGATCTCGATCTGGCCTGGAGCTTCACCCATGACCGCAATGGTCTTCGCTTCGCCGATGCCTGCACACCCAGCGTGACCATCCGTGGCAGCTGGCGCGATTTCCTGCTGCTGGCGGGCCGGGAGGAAGACCCGGACACGCTGTTCTTCCGCCGTCGCCTGCTGATCGAGGGCGACACCGAACTGGGCCTGGCGGTGAAGAACCTGATCGACAGCCTCGACCCGGACAGCCTGCCGGCCTGGCTGTGGAGCGCCATGCGCCGCGCCAGCCGGGTGGTGCAGGAGAACGCCTGATGCGCTCCGCGTAGGATGGCGTGGAGCGCAGCGATACCCATCAATCGCTGCGTGCCAGGGCAGCATGGGTATCGCAGGCTCCACCCATCCTACGTCCGCATTTGTCCTGCAAGCCTGTGCCTGGGCTGAGCGGCTGAGCTTCAGGCAGGGGAACGGACGAGAAACTGCAGTTCCTCGTAGAGCATCTCGAAGTCCTGCACCGCTGCGTCCTGGCCGTAACGCTTCTTCAGGCCGTATTCGGTCAGGGTGATCTCGTGCCGCGCCTTCACCCCATGGCGCGCCAGGCAATTCTGCACGCAGTGCAGATGGCACCCGTCCACGGCGATGATCCGGCGGCCGGAGCAGGCCTTCTTCACCAGCGCCGGCACGTCGCCGCCGACACCCACGATGCAGGACATCTCCGCCAGGCCGTCACGGTCCAGGCGCAGGGCGAGGTCGTTGGCCAGTTGCGCGAGGTTGGAGCAGCCGGAGCAGGAATAGACGAGGGGCAGGTGCGGCGAGGGCGGCATGGGGACCTCCTGGGTGAGTCCCGCAGTGTCCCGCCGCCGTGGGCCGGCGCGACATGATCTGAATCAAGTTGGCAGGTGGGCTACTACCTGTTGGGTAGAGTGGCCGGGCGTGTGGAATCAGCTCTTCGTAGGAGCGGGGGTTGGAGCGCAACGGGGGGGCCCCACGGGTTTTTTTAGAGCACACGCGCGACCAAAAGGGGGAGGTGGGTGGGGGGGGGGGGCCCGGCGGGGGGTGTA
>NZ_JBGLYK010000363.1:0-3358 GCF_047304025.1 Pseudomonas sp. Pseusp97
GGCCCATCGCAGCTCTCGCGACATCCATGTCGCTCAACCCCTGAAACTCCGCTTCAACGAGGCCTCCTGAACGGGGCCGTTCGGAGCGCGCGGATATTCCTCTGGAAATCTCTAGGAACCAGAGCCACTGCGTTGGGGGTCTTCGTAGGAGCGGACCTTGTCCGCGAAATACATCGCGGATGAATGCGTTGTTGCCAGGAGGCACGCGGCACCGCGCGTGCGTAGGAGCGGACTCCGTCCGCGATCGGCAACGTGCCGTGCGGTTCGCGAGCAAGCTCGCTCCTACAAGAGACGCGCCGGGCGGTCGGCCAGGGTGTAGGAGCGAGCTTGCTCGCGAACCGAGGTGAAGCAGGGGAGAAGGAACCGGCTCAGACCTCTTCCTTCAACTCCTTCAGGTGCTTGTAAACCGTCGCCCGGCCCATGTTCAGGACGTTGGCCACGTAGTTCGCCGCGCTCTTGCCCTTGAACGCGCCCTCGGCATGCAGGGCCAGCACCAGTTCGCGCTTGTGGTCGCGGCTGAGGGTGGAGAGGCTCAGCTGGCGTTGCTGCAGCCAGCCATGCAGGAAGGTGTTGATGCGCTCCTGCCAGTCGTCGCGGAACAGCGCGTCCGGTTGCGGAATGACCTTGCTGGAGGAGAGGAACAGGTCGAGCGCCGCCTTGGCGGTCTCGAACAGGGTGATGTTGAGGTTGATGCACAGCACCGCCAGCGGCTCGCCCTTCGCATCGCGCAGCACGGTGCTGATGGAGCGGATCTTCTGGCCGTCCCAGTTGAGCTTCTCGTAGGGGCCGATGTTGCGCTCGTCATGGCTGCCTTCGAGCATGTCTTCCAGCGCCGAGTCGTCGCCGATCTCGCGCTTGGAGATGTTGTTCGCCAGATAGGCCACGCGCTGGTTGCGCAGGTCGTGGATGACCACTTCGGCGTGGGGGAAGAACAGCGCGGCGATGGCGTCGGCGATGGCCTTGTAGTTGTCCAGCGGGTCAGCGGCGGTCATGGGCAAGGCTCTCGGGGCGGGTTGTGGCGGGCGCTGGCGAGTTTGCCGCAAGCGCCCGCGGGCTGTCACCGTCTGTGCCCTACAGGCTCAGCAGGCGCGCCGGGGCAAGCATCTCGGCGTTCAGGCCGTGGCGGGTCAGGTGCTCGGGCAACGCTTCATGGCGGATCAGCGCGGCGCTGGCCTCGCCCATCGCCGCCGAGGTCTGGATACCGTAGCCGCCCTGGCCGGCGACCCAGTAAAGGCCCGGTGTGGCGGGATCGTAGCCGGACACCAGGTCGCCGTCGGCGAAGAACGAGCGCAGGCCGGCCCAGGTGTGGCTCGGACGGCGGATGCTCAGCGTGGTGTGCTCTTCGATCTGGTAGATGCCCAGGGCGATGTCCAGCTCCTCGGGCTGCACGTCGTGGGGCTCCACCGGGTCGGCGTTGGCCGGCGAGCCGAGCAGCATGCCGGCGTCGGGCTTGAAGTAGAAGGATTCGTCCAGGCTCACCAGGACCGGCCAGGCGTGGCTGTCCACGCCCTCCGGCGGGCTGAACAGGAAGGCGGCGCGGCGCTTGGGCGTCAGGCCCAGGGGCGCGGCGCCGGCCAGTTCGGCGATCTTGTCGGACCAGCCGCCAGCGGCATTGACCAGCACTGGCGCGCGGTAGGTCTGCTGTGCGCAGCGTACTTGCCAGGCATCGTCGATGCGGCGGATTTCCAGGACTTCGCTGTCCAGCTGCACGCTGCCGCCATTGCGCCGGATGCCGCGCAGGTAGCCCTGCAGCAGGCCGTCGGTGTCGATGTCGGCGGCGCTGGGGTCGAGCATCGCGCCGTGGACTTTCTCGCGGCGCAGCACCGGCACGATGGCGCAGGCTTCATCGGCATCGAGCAGGCGCATTTCCGGCACGCTGGCGAGGGCGCTTTCGTACTGGCGCCGGAGTTCTTCCGGGTTGCCTTCGAAGTCCACGGTCATCTCGCCGCGCGGCGTGAGGATCGGGTGTTCGACGAAGCCCTCGGGCGGGTTGTCGAAGAAGGCGCGGCTGGCGGCGGTCAGGGCGCGCACCTGCGGCGTACCGTAGGCGACGGTGTAGAGCGCTGCCGAGCGGCCGGTGGAGTGGTAGCCGGCATGGGATTCGCGCTCCAGCACGGCGACCTTGCCGTGGCGGGAAAGGAAGTAGCCGGTGGAGGCGCCGGCGATGCCGCCGCCGATGATGAGGAAGTCGACTTCGATCATGTTCGTCTCCGGCTCAGGCGTTCTGGCGTTGCAGGTGATAGAGCGCATTGGCCAGGGCGACGTCTTCCAGGCCCAGGCCGATGGAGCGGAAGAAGGCGTGACGCTGGTACTCCGGCCTGGCGGCGCGGCCGCTGACCAGTTCCGGCAGGTCGCCGCGGATGGCGCCGTCCCAGCCGTGCTCGTCGCGGGCCAGGCGCATCTCGCCGGCGGCGGCCGGGGTGGTGGCGCGGTAGTCGCAGTAGACGTCCATCTGCGCCAGCGACTGCGGCGGCACTTCGTGGGCGCGGGCGACGTTGGTGCTGATGGAGGTGATCAGCGCCGGTTGGGTGAGGATCGCCGGGTCGAGCACCGGCGTGCCGGAGGAGGTACACAGCAGCACCACGTCGGCGTCGGCCACGGCGGCTTCGACGCTGGCGGCCGGTTCGGCGCGGGAATCGATGGCGCCGAACTGGGCCAGTACGCCGGCGTTCAGGTTCGGCGAGTACACGCGGATGCTCTGCCAGTCACGCAGGCCGGCAGCGTAGCGCAGGTGCGCACGGGCCACCGGACCGCTGCCGACTATGGCCAGGCGCTTGGCATCCGGGCGAGCCAGTTCCTGCACGGCCAGGGCGGTAGTGGCGGCGGTGCGGGCGGTGGTCAGGCTGCCGGCGTCGCACAGCAGCAGCGGCTGGCCGCTGTCCATGGACATCAGCAGGCTCCACGCGGTGACCAGCGACTTGGGCTGGCGCACGATGTACGGCGAGGTCTTCACGCCGTAGACCTTCTGCGAAGCCAGCACGCCCAGGTAGTTGATGAAGTCGCCGCCGCCATTGGGGAATTCCACCAGCTGCTGCGCGGGCTGCACGGCGCTGCCGGAGGCCAGTTCGACGAACATGTCGCGCATTGCCTGGAGCACGTCGACCTGTTCCAGCAGGCGTTCGGCTTCAGCCTGATTGAGGGTGAAAGGCGTGGCGGCGGACATGGCGAGACTCCAGATGTGGATTTATTTTTCCATTTTGGACTCGTTTGTCTTGATCGGCAAGGGCAGGTGGACGGGTGGAGGGGCTCTTGTAGGAGCGGGGGTTGATGGGGAACCCCCCCCCGCCCGGCGCCCCCCCCCAGAATGTTAGGGGCGACCAAGCCGCGAAAAAGGGGAATAAAACGGGAGAGTAAAAAA
>NZ_JBGLYK010000364.1:0-3307 GCF_047304025.1 Pseudomonas sp. Pseusp97
CCGGCGATCCGCCGCGCGGCCGGCGTCGAGCTGGTTGAATTCGAGGAAGATGGCCTGCAGCTGGTCCGCCGGAATCCCGCGGCCGGTATCCCAGACCTCCAGGCGCACGTTCGCGCCACGCCTGCGCGCGGCCAGCAGGACGCTGCCACGCCCGGTGTAGCGGCAGGCGTTGCTGAGGAAGTTGCGCAGGATGCGCGACAGCAGGCGGTGATCGGTACGCACCGCCAGGGCGGGAATCCGTGAGCGCAGGCGCAGCCCGGCGGCGCGGGCCACTTCGTCGAACTCCGAGACCAGCGGGCCGAGCAGTTCGCCCAGCGGATAGACTTCCAGGTCCGGCCGGATCGCACTCTGGTCCAGGCGGGCGATTTCCAGCAGGTCGGTGAGCAGGTCCTCGGCGCCTTCCAGCGCCTGGTGCGTGCGCTCCACCAGCACCTGCTCGGCATTCGGCAGCTTGCGCTCGCGCAGGGTGGAAACCAGCAGGCGCGCGGCGTTCAGCGGCTGCAGCAGGTCATGGCTGGCGGCAGCCAGATACTTGTCCTTGCTGTTGTTGGCCGCCTCGGCGGCGTCGCGGGCCTCGCGCAGTTGCTGGTTCAGTCCTTGCAGCTCACGGGTGCGTTCGGCGACGCGCTGTTCCAGTTCCTCGTTGAGACTCTGCAGACGCTGCTGGGCCTGGACGCGCTCGGTGATGTCGGCAACGAAGCCTTCCACCAGACCGTCTTCATCGGGCTTGATCAGCAGGTTCATGAGGACGATGAGATGGCTGCCATCGCGACGGCGCAGGCGCGTCTCGTAGCCGAACAGGCCGTCGCGCTCGCGCAGCAGCGCACGGATGCGGCGCATCTCCGCCTCGCCGCCGACGAACAGCTGGCTGGCCATGTCCTGCAGGTTCCACAGCACCTGCTGCGGGTCGTCGTAGCCGAGCATCCGCGCCAGCGCCGGGTTGGCGGCGCGCAGGCCCTGGCTCAGGCTGGCCTGGAAGATGCCGTGGACGGCATGTTCGAACAGCCACTTGTAGCGGTTGCGCTCGGCCTCCAGCTCGTCCAGCCGCGCCACCAGCTCGGGATAATGGCTCTTGCGCGCGGAATGGCTGCCCAGGCCGAGCAGCCCGGCGAGCGCCTGTTGCTGCTGCTCGTCAGAGGGCCTCGCCATACACCACCTCGACATCGCGCTGGCTGGACTCGCGAGGGTTGGTGAGGATGCACGGGTCCTGCATCGCGTGGCGCGAGAGGAAGGGAATGTCGGAGCTGCCCACGCCATGCAGGCCCAGGCTTTCGTGGAAACCCACGGCGTTCTTCAGGGCGATCAGGTGCTCCACCAGGCGCTGGCGAATCTGCGCGTGGCTCATGCCGCGGCAATCGATGCCGAAGGTCTCGGCGATCACCTTGAAGCGCTCTGGCGCTGCGCTGTAATTGAACGCCACCACATGCTCCACCAGCACGGCGTTGCACAGCCCGTGCGGCAGGTCGAGGTAGCCGCCCAGGCTGTGGGACATGGCGTGCACCGCGCCGAGGATCGCATTGGAGAAAGCCAGGCCCGCCTGCATGCTGCCGAGCATGATCTTCTCGCGCAGGGCGATGTCCGCCGGATTGGCGATCATCTGCACCAGGTTGCCGTTGATCAGCCGCATGGCCTCCAGCGCGTGGGGGTCGGTGAGCGGGCCGTGGCCGGTGGAAACGAAGGCCTCGATGGCGTGTACCAGCGCATCGATGCCGGTGCAGGCGGAGAGGAACGGGTCCATGGTCAGGGTGGTTTCCGGGTCGATCAGCGACACGTCGGGCACCACCGCCTTGCTGACGATGGAGAACTTCATCCGCTCGTCCTGGTTGGAGATGATCACGAACTGCGAGACGTCCGCCGAGGTGCCGGCGGTGGTGGGGATCAGGATCAGCGGCGGGCTGGGTACGCGCAGGGTGTCCACACCCTCGAATTCGAGGATGTTGCGCCCGTGGGCGGCGACTATGCCGATGCCCTTGGCGCAGTCCATCGGGCTGCCGCCGCCGACCGCGACTATCACGTTGCAGCCTTCGCTGCGGTAGACGTCGGCGCCGCGCATGACTTCTTCCACGCGCGGGTTGGGCGACACATCGGTATAGCGGCAGAAGGGAATGTCCTGGGCGGCCAGGCTGGCTTCGATATCGGCGACCCAGCCGGCGGCGAGTACGCCGGGGTCCGACACCACCAACACCTTGCGGGCGCCGAAGGTTTTCACGTAATTGGCGACATTGTGCCGGCATCCGGCACCGAAAATGATCTCTGGCGAGACGAATTTGCGCAGCTGGCTGAGCTCGTGGGACATCTTGGGCTCTGTCGTTATTGTTATGGAATGTTTCCGGCAGCCTACTGCATCCGTCAGGTATTGCAATGCGACCTTGGCAGACGGCTCTGACAGCCGGTTCTGTCAGGTATCAGTCCGCCAGCAGTGCCTGGTAGAAGCGCCACTCCGCCTCCAGCGCATGGGCCAGATGGGCGGACTGGCGGAAGCCGTGGCGCTCCCCGGCATAGCGATGCACCTCCACCGGCACGCCGCGCTGGCGCAGGCTGTCGACCATGGCGTCGGTCTGCGCCGGCACCACCACTGCATCCAGCTCGCCCTGGAAGAAGATCACCGGCGCGCGGATGTGTTCGGCCTGCAGCACCGGCGTGCGCTCGCGGTAGCGCTCGGCGTCCTGTTGCGGGTCGCCGATCAGCCAGTCCAGATAGTCCGCCTCGAACTTGTGGGTCACCCGCGCCAGCGCCGCGCACGAAGACCCGCTGGCGGTCGATGCGCCCCGCCCTGGCAAGGAAGTCCAGCGCCGCGCCGATATCCTCCACGTCCACCTGCCCCCACCCCAGGTGCAGGCGCTCGCGGTAGGCGCGTCCATAGCCGCTGCTGCCGCGATAGTTGATATCGGCGACGGCAAAGCCTCGGCGCGTCCAGAACTGGATGCGCCCGTCGAATACCGGGTAGCTGGCCGAGGTCGGCCCGCCATGCAGGAACACCACCAGTGGCGGTGCGGCTTTCGCCCCGATGGGCGAATAGAAGAAGCCATGCCCGCATTCGTCCTCGCCCACCGGGTAGTGGAAGGCCTCGCCACGGGACAGCTCGGCCTCCGGCAACGGCCTCTCGCCACCGGCCAGCACCTGGGGCGCGCCATCCTCCCGGCGGATCGCCAGCAGCGTCGGCAGGCGGTCCGGCGCGGCGGCAATGCAATAGAAATGCCGCTCATCCGCCGCCAGGCAGCGGAAGCGACTGTACTCCGGCGCCAGCCGGCGTTCGCCGCCGCGCCCGTCATACAGCACCAGCAAGCCACGGCCCTCTACGTAGCGC
>NZ_JBGLYK010000365.1:0-3280 GCF_047304025.1 Pseudomonas sp. Pseusp97
ACCCCCCCCTCCCCGGGCCGTGGCGCGGCCCGCCCACCCCCCCCCCCTACCTCCCGGGGGCCCTTCCCGTGGGCCGTGGCCCCCCGAACCGCATTGCACGAAACCCATCGCGGACGCAGTCCGCTCCTACGAGTATTCCAACGCGAGACTCAAACCGCATCAAACCTCAAACGCCGCCCCCTTGAATGCGGGCCCTGCGTCTCAGCCGCTGTCGCAATGTGCGACAGCGGCTTCCTTATTCAATCTGCGAAAATTCGAATAATCCTTTCAGATTCAGCAGGTTGCATAAACAACCAAGCCTTGGCACAGCCGTTGCGATACCTCGCCTCAGCACCTCCCGGACCGGGAGCACGAACAGACAACAAGAGGCCACCGCAATGCTCGCTTCCCTGCCCATCAAGCCCGAATCCCGCGCCTTCCTGCAGCGCGCTCCGAAGATGCTGATCGGCGCCGACTGGACTTCCGCCAGCGACGGCGCCCTGATGGACCTGCACAACCCCGCCACCGGCGAAGTCCTGTGCCAGGTTCCTGCCGGCACCGCTGCCGACGTCGACCGCGCGGTACGCGCCGCGCGCCAGGCCTTCGATGACTCGGCCTGGAGCCGCACCCGCCCGCGCGAGCGGCAGAACCTGCTGTGGAAACTCGCCGACCTGATGGAGCGCGACGCCGACCTGCTGGCCGAGCTGGAATGCCTGAACAACGGCAAGAGCGCCGCCGTCGCCCGCGTGATGGACGTGCAGCTGGCCATCGACTTCCTGCGCTACATGGCCGGCTATGCCACCAAGATCGAAGGCACCACAGTGGACGTGTCGATGCCGCTGATGCCCGACGGCGAGTTCCATGGCTACATCCGCCGCGAAGCGGTCGGCGTGGTCGGCGCCATCGTCGCCTGGAACTTCCCGCTGCTGCTGGCCTGCTGGAAGCTCGGCCCGGCGCTGGCCACGGGTTGCAGCGTGGTCCTGAAACCCGCCGACGAAACCCCGCTGTCGGCGCTGAAACTCGCCGAGCTTGTCCTGGAAGCGGGCTACCCCGCCGGGGTATTCAACGTCATCACCGGCACCGGCATCACCGCCGGCGCCGCTCTGTCCCACCACCCGCTGGTGGACAAGCTGACCTTCACCGGCTCGACCCCGGTCGGCAAGGAGATCGGCAAGGCGGCCATGGACAACATGACCCGCGTGACGCTGGAGCTGGGCGGCAAGTCGCCGACCATCGTCATGGCCGACGCCGATCTGGCCACGGCCGCCGCGGGCGCCGCGCAAGCGATCTTCTTCAACCAGGGCCAGGTCTGCTGCGCCGGCTCGCGCCTATACGTGCAGCGCAAACACTTCGACAACGTGGTGGCCGACATCGCCGGCATCGCCACCGGCATGAAGCTGGGCAACGGCCTAGACCCGAGCATCGACATGGGCCCGCTGATTTCCGCCAAGCAGCAGAAGCGTGTGTTCGACTACATCGAACTGGGCCGTGACAAAGGCGCCACCATCGCCTGCGGCGGCGAGCAGTTCGGCCCCGGCTACTTCGTCAAACCCACGGTGATCGTCGACGTCGACCAGAAGAACCCGCTGGTGCAGGAGGAAATCTTCGGCCCGGTGCTGGTCGCCATGCCCTTCGACGACATCGAGGACGCCCTGCGCCTGGCCAATGACAGCCCCTACGGCCTGGGCGCCAGCGTCTGGTCCAACGACCTGGCGGCGGTGCACCGCATGGTGCCGCGCATCAAGTCCGGCTCGGTTTGGGTCAACTGCCACAGCGCGCTGGACCCGGCGCTGCCCTTCGGCGGCTTCAAGATGTCCGGCGTCGGCCGCGAGATGGGCGCCGCCGCCATCGAGCACTACACCGAGCTGAAGTCGGTGCTGATCCGCCTGTAGCCCATCCATGGCCAACCGGAGTTTGCAGGCTGGGTAGGAACGGACTTCGTCCGCGATAGGTCCGTATCGCGCCTGAAACCATCGCGGACAGAGTCCGCTCCTACGGGTGGTTCTGGCGGTGGGAGGTTCCAGCACCGTAGGGCGCATAACCCGGAACGGGTTATCCGCCGATTGCCTCGCGGCGGATAACGCTGATGCGTTATGCGCCCTACGATCTGTAACCCATGCATGGCCAGCACTGGAGATTGCAGGCTGGGTGGGAGCGGACTCCGTCCGCGATGGGTCCGCATCGCGCCGGAAACCATCGCGGACAGAGTCCGCTCCTACGGGTGGTCCAACTATTCCGGATGCCCGACTGACGATCTACCTCGCCCGCGCGGCCCCCGCGCGGGTCTTGCATCCCCCGGTCGCGGCAGCACACGGGGGATTTTTTTGCCGTTGCCCAAGGTCTGGCCGATAGCCGAACCGATTGCCCCCCTGTAGGAGCGAGCTTGCTCGCGAACATCCCGAGCGCCGTGCCAAGGGATTCGCGAGCAAGCTCGCTCCTACAAGAACGGTGCCACCGGCGTTCTGTAAAACTCAGTCCCGATCCGGCGCACCCAGCGGGAACAGCGGTCGGTGCGGCCGCGCCTCCTCCACTGCGCGGGCGAAGGATGGGCGCGCCAGCAGGCGCGAACGGTAGGCGCGCAGCGTGGGATAGCGGTCGCCAATGGGATGGGTCCAGTCGGCGTAGAACAGTGACGGAGCGGCGGCGCAGTCGGCGAGGCTGAAGCTGTCGCCCGCCGCCCAGGTGCGCCCGGCCAGCTGCTCTTCCAGCCAGGCGTAGGCCAGTTCGAGTTTGCTCACCGCATGCGCAAGGCCTTCCGCACGTTTGCCTGCCTCGCCGCTCATGGCGCCGAGAACGGCATGTTGCACCGGGGTCATCACGTGCCAGTCGAAGAAGCGGTCGAGGAAGCGCACGTCCAGCGCCTTCAGCGGGTCATCCGGCAGCAGGCGCACCGGGCCGGGATGCTTCAGCTGCAGGTACTCGATGATGATGCTGGTCTCGGCGACGCTGTGCTCGCCGTCCAGCAGCACCGGGAACTTCGCCAGCGGCCATAGCCGCAACCAGTGCGCGCCATTCTCCGGCTCATCCGGGCCGAGGCCGCGAAACTCGAAAGGCGTGGCGTTCTCGTAGAGGGCGATCAGCACCTTCTGCGTGTAGGAGGAAAACGGATGGCCGAACAGGACGAGGGACATGGCGGAGTCACCGGTGGCAGGAGAAAGTACTCAGCCTAGCCCCGAATGGCCGCGCCATGGAGTTCTCAGCAGGCCTCCATTCGCCACTCCAGCGGGCGCGGCGGCGCGAAGCGGCTGGCAAGTGCGAACATCACCAGGCACACCAGCGCCATGCCGATCCAGGCCGGCGC
>NZ_JBGLYK010000366.1:0-3234 GCF_047304025.1 Pseudomonas sp. Pseusp97
AATGCGGCACCGTGGACCTGCGCCCGGTCGGCGCCGGCACCGAGCGCGCCGAGGAGCGCCTGCGCATCCTCTTCCCGGATTACCCGGTGCTGCGCATCGACCGCGACAGCACCTCGCGCAAGAACGCCATGCGCGACCTGTTCGCTACCATCAATAAAGGCGAGCCGTGCATCCTGGTGGGCACGCAGATGCTCGCCAAGGGGCACCACTTCCCGCGCGTCACCCTGGTGGCGATCCTCGATGCCGACGGCGGGCTGTTCTCCGCCGACTTCCGCGCCAGCGAACGCATGGCCCAGCAGATCGTCCAGGTCGCCGGCCGCGCCGGGCGCGCCGAGGAACCGGGCCGAGTACTGATCCAGACCCACCTGGCCGACCACCCGTTGCTGGTGCAGCTCACCGAACAGGGCTATTTCGCCTTCGCCGAGCAGGCCCTCACCGAGCGGCGTTCCGCCGGCCTGCCGCCCTTCTCGCACCTTGCGCTGCTGCGCGCCGAGGCGCACAAGCCGGGGCAGGCCGAAGGCTTCCTCGACGAAGCTTGCGCCGAGGCCGAACGCCTTCAGGCTACGCTCGGTCACGAAGTGGAACTCCTCGGCCCGGTGCCGGCTCCCATGGAGCGTCGCGCCGGCCGCTACCGC
Organism: Pseudomonas sp. Pseusp97; assembly: GCF_047304025.1. Classification (NCBI taxonomy): domain Bacteria; kingdom Pseudomonadati; phylum Pseudomonadota; class Gammaproteobacteria; order Pseudomonadales; family Pseudomonadaceae; genus Pseudomonas; species Pseudomonas sp. Pseusp97. Next base: position 636 of record NZ_JBGLYK010000366.1, read on the forward strand.
GCCCAATTGCTGCTGATGAGTACCGCCCGTGCGCCGCTGCATCGCCTGCTGACGCCCTGGCTGCAGACACTCGAAGGCATGCCCGGCGGGCGCCAGGTGCGCTGGTCGCTGGACGTGGACCCGATCGATCTGTTCTAGAAGGGCAGCTACGAGCTTCAAGCGATAAGCTGCAAGCGGAAAAGCCGGCCGCGCCGGGGTAAATCAAGGTTGCAAGCCGCTTTTCCTTGTAGCCTGAAGCTTACAACTTGCCGCTGCGCCCTCCGGGCGCAGATAATGCGCGGTTCTGAGCCCGATAACCGGTCGCGCGCGCCGGATGCACGCGAGCACGGAGAAAACCATGAAAGACACGATTCGCCACCTGATCCAGCAAGCCCTTGTCCGCCTCACCGAGAACGGCACCCTGCCGGCCGGCCTGACGCCCGACATCCAGGTGGAGAACACCAAGGACCGAACCCACGGTGACTTCGCCAGCAACATCGCCATGATGCTGGCCAAGCCGGCCGGCATGAAGCCGCGCGACCTCGCCACCCAGTTGGTCGCGGCGCTGCCGCAGAGCCCGGAAGTGGCCAAGGTCGAAATCGCCGGCCCCGGCTTCCTGAACTTCTTCCAGGACCAGGCCTGGCTCGCCGCCAGCCTCGACAAGGCCCTGGCTGACGGCCACATCGGCGTACGCAAGGCCGGTGCCGCGCAGCGCGTGGTGGTGGACCTGTCCTCGCCGAACCTGGCGAAGGAAATGCACGTTGGCCACCTGCGCTCGACCATCATCGGCGACGCCGTCAGCCGCGTGCTGGAGTTCCTCGGCGACACCGTGATCCGCCAGAACCACGTAGGCGACTGGGGCACCCAGTTCGGCATGCTGCTGGCCTACCTGGAAGAACAGCCGGTGGATGCCCAGGCCGAACTGCACGACCTGGAAGTCTTCTACCGCGCCGCCAAGAAGCGCTTCGACGAATCCCCCGAGTTCGCCGACCGCGCCCGTGAGCTGGTGGTGAAGCTGCAGGCCAACGATCCCAAGTGCATCGCCCTGTGGACCCGCTTCAACGACATCTCCCTGTCGCACTGCCAGAAGGTCTACGACCTGCTCGGCGTGAAGCTGACCATGGCCGACGTGAAGGGCGAGAGCGCCTACAACGACGACCTCGCCCAGGTGGTGGCCGACCTCACCGCCAAGGGCCTGCTGGTCGAGAGCGAAGGCGCCCTGTGCGTGTTTCTCGACGAGTTCAAGAACGCCGAAGGCGAGCCGCTGCCGGTGATCGTGCAGAAGGCCGGCGGCGGCTACCTCTACGCCACCACCGACCTGGCCGCCATGCGCTACCGCCACAAGGTGCTGCACGCCGACCGCGTGCTGTACTTCGTCGACCAGCGCCAGGCCCTGCACTTCCAGCAGGTGTTCGAAGTCGCCCGCCGCGCCGGTTTCGTCCCGGCCAGCATGGAGCTGGAGCACATGGGCTTCGGCACCATGAACGGCGCCGACGGCAAGCCGTTCAAGACCCGCGACGGCGGCACCGTGAAGCTGATCGACCTGCTGATCGAAGCCGAGGAGCGCGCCTACACCCTGGTGAAGGGCAAGAACCCCGACTTCAGCGAGCAGGACCTGCGCCAGATCGCCCATGCCGTCGGCATCGGCGCGGTGAAGTACGCCGACCTGTCCAAGCACCGCACCAGCGACTACAGCTTCAACTTCGACCTGATGCTGAGCTTCGAGGGCAACACCGCGCCGTACCTGCTGTATGCGTACACCCGCGTGGCGAGCATCTTCCGCAAGCTGGGCAAGACCTATGACGAAGTGGGCGGTAGCATCCACTTGCAGCAGCCCCAGGAAATTGCCTTGGCGGCGCAGCTGGCGCAGTTCGCCGACCTGCTCAACAACGTCGCCGTGAAGGGTGTGCCGCACATCCTCTGTGCTTACCTGTATGAGCTGGCCGGCCTGTTCTCCAGCTTCTACGAGCACTGCCCGATCCTCACCGCCGAAGACCCGGCGCAACAGGAAAGCCGCCTGCGCCTTGCCGCGCTGACCGGCCGTACCCTCAAGCAGGGCCTGGAGCTGCTGGGCCTGGAAACCCTGGAGCGCATGTAAGCACCCATGGCGAAGAAGAAACCCGCTCCCAAGCGCGGCGCCAGCCGCTACCAGGCCCCGGCCAAGAAGACCTCGGTCCCCGGCTGGGTATGGCTGGTCGCAGGCCTGGCCATCGGCGGCTTCATCATGTTCCTGATGAAGCTGGAACCGGGTCGCAACGACGTCAAGCGCGAGAAGCCGGAGGCGGCCAAGACCGTGGTCGGCTCCAACAAGCCCTCCGGCACCGTGCAGCCGCAACAACCGGCCGCGCCGACCGGGGTGAAGCCCAAGTACGACTTCTACACCCTGCTGCCGGGCTCGGAAGTCGCCGTGCCGCCGGAGGCCGTGCCGCCGCCGACCAAGCCGCAGCAGCCGGCGACCGTGGTGGCGACCAAGGAAGAAGCCGAGAAGATCGACACCCAGCGCGCCCTGGCGGCGCTGAGCGGGCAGAATCCGCCGCCGCCCGCGGTGGTCAAGCCGGCAACGCCCGCAACACCGCCCGCGACCCAGGTCGCCAGCGCGCAGAAGCAGGCACTGCCGCAG
>NZ_JBGLYK010000367.1:0-3100 GCF_047304025.1 Pseudomonas sp. Pseusp97
TCGGCGTCGGCTGCCAGGCCTGCCACGGGCCGGCGTCCGGGCACCTGGAATGGGTGCAGAAACCCGACCGCAACGCGGCCAAGGGCTTCGATGTACCGCTGCACAACGCCAGCCAGGGCACCATCGTCGAGACCTGCGCACGCTGCCACTCCCGCCGCGCGCCGCTGGCCGACGGATTCCAGAACAACCACCGTTTCATGGACGACTACCTGCCCAGCACCCTGACCCGCGAACTCTATGAGATCGACGGCAAGATCAAGGACGAGGTCTTCGAGTGGGGCTCCTTCACCCAGAGCAAAATGTTCGCCAAGGGCGTGCAGTGCACCGACTGCCACAACCCCCACAGCGGCGAGCTGAAGGCCCCGGGTAACGGCGTCTGCCTGCAATGCCACAACACCGCCGGCAAGCCGGTGCGCCCGCAGATCGACGGAAAGGGCCTGCAGGCGAAGAACTACGACTCCCCCGAGCACCATCACCATGAGCCCGGCAGCGCCGGCGCGCAGTGCACCTCCTGCCACATGCCGGGGCGCTACTACATGGTCAACGACTATCGCCACGACCACGGCTTCACCCTGCCCGACCCGCTCCATGCCCGCCGCATCGGCGCACCGGATGCCTGCCAGGCCTGCCACCGCGACATGCCCGGCAAAGAGCTCGGCTCGAAGTTCCGCGAGTGGTTCGCCAGCGAACTGCCGGCCAAGCCCAATGCCTCGAGCAACCCCGCGCCGCGCTTCGACGACACCCTGTGGAAGGCGCGCAACGGCAAGCCCGGCGCCTCCCGCGCGCTCCACCTGCTGCTGGCCGACGCCAACCTGCCGGCGATCCGTCGCGCCACCCTGCTTGCCGAGCTGCCCAGCTACCCCAGCCCGCGCTCGGCGGAGCTGGTCGCACTGGGCTTGAAGGACGCCGATCCGCTGGTGCGTCACAGCGCCATCCAGGCCCTGCCTGCGCTGGTCGCGCCACCGCAGCAGGTGCTGTTGCTCGCGCCGCTGCTCGGCGATCCGATCCGCGCAGTGCGCAGCGCCGCTGCCTGGCAACTGGCGCAGCTGCCGCCGCAGGAGCTGGCCAGTATCGAGCCCGAGCTGAACAAGGGGCTGGCAGAGTACGAAGCGATCCAGGACGCTCTCGCCGAGCGCGCCGAAGCCAACTTCAACCTCGCCATGCTCTACGAGCGCACCGGCCGTTCGGAACAGGTCGAATCCGCCCTGCGCACGGCACTGGCGCGCAACGAGAATTACCTGCCCGCCCGCGTCACCCTGTTCCAGTGGCTGGAAGCCAACGGCCGCGACGCCGACGCCCGCCAGGTGCTCAAGGAGGGCTTGCGCCTGCAGCCGACCTCGGGATTGCTGCACCACGTCAACGGCCTCGCTCTGGTGCGCCAGGGCCAGCATGCCCAGGCCATGAAGGAGTTGCGCGAGGCGGTACGGCTGGCCCCGGACGACGACCAGTTCCGCTACGTACTGGCCATAGCCCTGCACGATGGCGGAGATCTCGACGGCGCGTGCCACGAACTGGAGGCCCTGCTGCAGAAGCACCCGGCCAACCGCGCGGCGCGGCTGGCGCTGATCGATTACCTGCGCGAATCCGGGCAGTTCCAGAAGGTCCAGCAATTCACGGCGGAACTGGAGCAGCAGAACCCGGACGATCCGTCGCTCAAGCGCGAGTGATAGTCCCAGGACGAACAATTCCGACGACAGGAGGGAACCGCGGAATATTCCGATGCTCTGAGAGGCGCAAAATCACTCAAGGATCCATCATGCGTCGCCGTTCTGCCTCCGTTGTCGTAGCCCTCACCCTGCTCCCCCTCGCCTCCGCCATGGCCGAAGACCGTGACTTCTGGCGCAGCGTCCTGACCTCCGGCGCCACCACCGCCTCGAGCTACCTGACCAGCCGGGACGATCACAAGCTGATCGGCCCGGCCCAGGACGACGCCGCCAGCTTCATCGCCACCGACGGCGCCATTCGCGGCCCCTACCTGGAAGCGACGCTGCAGCACATGCGCAGTGCGGACCCGAGCCTGGCGCAAGCCAGCGACGCCGAGCTGGCCTCCGCCATCCTCGCCGCCCAGCGTTGATTCGCAAGGACTGCGCGGGCGACCGCTCGCGCAGTCCATCAGTAAAATTCCGGAACTCCAGCCAGCCGCAGCGCCTCTCACTTGTACACGGACCTTCAGAAAGGTGTACCCGATGCGTACCGCGAAACTGGCCACTGCCTTTGCCCTGATTGCCCTGCCCGTTGCCTCGGCCATGGCCGACGGCGACTTCTGGCGCGACGTGATCTCCTCCGGCGCCACCACCGCGTCGACCTACCTGACGTTCAAGCACGACAAGCTGATAGTCGCCGCCCAGGACGACGCGAGTGCCTTCGTCGCCACTGACGGCGCCATCCGCGGCCCCTACCTGGAAGCCGCCCTCACCCGCCTGCGCAGCGCCGACGCCGCGCTGCAGGACCGCAGCGACATGGAATTGGCCAACGCCATCCTGACCCGCCGCGATGACCCATCCGCCCAGTGACACCCACCGGCGCGGCCCGTGGCGTTCGCCGCGAGCCACGCCAGGCGGTGCGGGCTGTGTTCTACTGACACTCCGATTACGACAAGGAGTGTCCCATGAACGATCCCATCCAGCCGTTGAAGATCACCCTGATCCTGCTGATCGCCAGTGAAGGCTTCTGGCTGCTCAGCCGCCTGCTCAGCGTGGTCGGTCTCGACATCTACTCGCTGCTGCCCTCGGCGGTCTACAACCTGATCGGCATGCTCAGCAACGTGCTGATGATCCTGCTGTTCGTGTTCCTGATCCGCCTGATCGGACGCTTGCAGCTCAAGCCCTGAATCCCGCCGCAAAACAGAGCCCTCCAAGGAGCGCGGCTGCCGCGAACGCCACGTTTGCCCGTCGAACGCTGCGTAGGATGGGCGGAGCCTGAGCGATACCCATGCTGTCGGTGCACGGAGCTGATGGGTATCGCTGCGCTCCACGCCATCCTACGTCATGCCTCGGACCGCACCGGAATCAAACTGTAGGAGCGGGGGTTGGGGGGGGACCCCCCCCCCCCCCGGGCGCCGGGGGGGCCGTGGGCGGGCCGCGGGCGGCCGACGAAAAAA
>NZ_JBGLYK010000368.1:0-3070 GCF_047304025.1 Pseudomonas sp. Pseusp97
AGCTTGCTCGCGAACCCGCCCAACTCCGAAGCCGCCGGGAAGCCGTTCGCGAGCAAGCTCGCTCCTACAGACAGCCGCCGCCACATACCACAGGCCCATAAAAAAGCCCGCTCATAGGAGCGGGCTGGAAAGGCTCCGGCGCTTCACGTTCACCGGGCCGAATTGCTCGTTGGAAACCCGTCAGGAAGGCTGCAGCTCCGCGGAGTTGCCCGGGCCGGCGGCCAGTTCGGCGGACAGGGTCTTCTCGTCCAGCTGCTTGCACCACTTGGCGACCACGATGGTGGCCACGCCGTTGCCGACCAGGTTGGTCAGGGCGCGGGCCTCGGACATGAAGCGGTCGATACCCAGGATCAGCGCAAGGCCCGCAACCGGCAGGTGGCCGACAGCGGACAGGGTGGCGGCCAGCACGATGAAGCCCGAACCGGTAACGCCGGCGGCGCCCTTGGAGGCGATCAGCAGCACCACCAGCAGGGTCAGCTGGTGGGTGATGTCCATCGGGGTGTCGGTGGCCTGGGCAATGAACACGGCAGCCATGGTCAGGTAGATCGAGGTGCCGTCCAGGTTGAACGAGTAGCCGGTCGGGATCACCAGGCCGACGACGCTCTTGTCGGCGCCCAGCTTCTCCATCTTGGCGATCATGCGCGGCAGGGCCGACTCGGAGGATGAGGTGCCCAGCACGATCAGCAGTTCTTCGCGGATGTAGGAGATGAAGCGCAGGATGCTGAAGCCGTGGGCGCGGGCGATGCCGCCCAGCACGATCAGCACGAACAGCAGGCAGGTGATGTAGAAGCACAGCATCAGCTGGCCCAGTTGCACCAGCGAGCCGAGGCCGTAGGCGCCGATGGTGAAGGCCATGGCACCGAAGGCGCCGATGGGAGCGACCTTCATGATCACGTTGATGATGTTGAACATCACGTGGGTGATGCGATCGATGAACTCGAACACCGGCTTGCCGTAGTCACCCAGGCGGTGCAGCGCGTAGCCGAACAGCACGGAGAAGAACAGCACCTGCAGGATGTCACCGTTGGCGAAGGCGCCGACCACGGTGCTCGGGATGACGTTCATGAAGAAGTCGATGGTGCTCTGCTTCTCGCCCGAAGCGATGAAGCCGGTGAGCGCCGCGTTCTTGTTCATTTCGGCGGTCAGCGTGGCGACATCGGCGTGCATGCCGGCGCCCGGCTGGACAACGTTGACCACGACCAGGCCGATGATCAGCGCGACGGTGGAAACGATTTCGAAGTACAGCAGCGCCATGCCGCCGGTCTTGCCCACCGCCTTCATGCTCTGCATGCCGGCGATACCGGTGACCACGGTGCAGAAGATGATCGGCGCGATGGCCATCTTGATCAGTTTGACGAAGCCATCGCCCAGCGGCTTCATCAGTTTGGCGGTGTCGGGGTAGAAGTGGCCGAGCGCGATACCGATGGCGATGGCGATCAGTACCTGCACGTACAGGCTCTTGTAGAAGGGTTGCTTGGTCATGGCAGCTCTGTCCTCACGGGCGAGTGCTCCCCGGGGGAAACACAACACCGAACGCGTTATCTCCCTGCAATGGGAGAATTTGTTTTCAGGGCATGCCAGACGGCAGGCCTTGAGCGCATATCGCAAGTGCTGTGCCAGACCTTTGAAAAATAACTAATCCCTTTAAATTCAACGAGTTCCGTGAAAAGTCGCGGCACGGAAGGCCGCGGAATTGGCGGATTCCCGCCTCCTCACTGGCGGGTTTCCCGCCCTCTGGCGGGTATCCGCCACGGCCTTCGTACCGTAGATTGTAGAACCCCGATCAGGTTCGATCCGGGTTTACCGCGCAGCTGTTGGACGCGCGGCCAGAACAACAAGGACCGCTCATGCGAGAACGCACCATTGCCAGCCACTTCGTCCGCGCCGCCGTCCATGGCGCGCAGCGCAAGGGACTGGATATCCATGTCCTGCTGCGCGACGCCGGCATCGCCCCGGCGATCCTCGACGAACCCCGCGCGCGGGTCGATCCGTCGCAGTTCACCTGCCTGATGCAGCGCCTGTGGGAAGTGCTCGACGACGAGTACATGGGCTTCGGCGCCATGCCCAGCAAGCGCGGCACCTTCGCCATGATGTGCAACGCGATCATTCATTGCCGCACGCTGGAAAAGGCGCTGGGACGCGGCGCGCTGTTCTACGGGCTGTTCCCCGAGGCGCCGCGGATCGAACTGGTGCGCGACGGCGAACACGCCCGCCTGACCCTCGACGAGGCCCACCTGCGCGACCCGGATCACTTCCTCGCCGAGAGCCTGCTGCTGATCTGGCACCGCCTGGCCAGCTGGCTGATCGGCCAGCGCATCCGCCTGGAGGAAGCCACCTTCAGCTACCCGGCCCCCGAGCATCAGGCCGAGTACGACCTGCTGTTCCCCTGCCCGCGCCGCTTTTCCGCCGGCAGCACCAGCCTGCTTTTGCAGGCGCGCTACCTGGACATGCCGCTGTTGCAGGACGAGCGCACGCTCAAGCACTTCCTCAAGGATTCCCCTGCCGACCTGCTCGCCCGCCCGGATGGCGGCGACAGCCTGACCAGCCAGATCCGCCGCCTGCTCGGCCGCGACTGCCGCAGTTGGCCGGACCTGGAACAGGTCGCGGCGCAACTGCACATGAGCCCGCAGACCCTGCGCCGCCACCTGCGCGAGGAAGGGCCGAACTTCCAGGAGCTCAAGGACCAGCTGCGCCGCGACCTGGCGATCTACTACCTGGGCCGCGACGAACTCTCGATCCAGGACATCGCCGACCAGCTCGGATTCTCCGAGCCCTCGGCCTTCCATCGGGCGTTCAAGAAATGGACGGGGCTGACGCCGGGGGCCTACCGGGCGCAGCAGGGGGAGTGACTGTTGCGGCTTGTCGTAGGATGGGTGGAGCTTGCGATACCCATGCTGCCCTGGACATCTCACTGGTGATGGGTATCGCTTCGCTCCACGCCATCCTACGAGAAGGCCGTAGGGCGCATAACCCGGAACGGGTTATCCGTCGATTGCCTGCCGGGGGGGGGGGGGGGCGGGGGTTTGGGGGGCGGGCCGGGGAAGAGAGCGCCCCGGGAGGGGGGGGGGGG
>NZ_JBGLYK010000369.1:0-3068 GCF_047304025.1 Pseudomonas sp. Pseusp97
CAAATTGTTTGGGTGTTATATGGTCAAGCCTCACGGGCAATTAGTATCGGTTAGCTCAACGCCTCACAGCGCTTACACACCCGACCTATCAACGTCGTAGTCTTCGACGGCCCTTCAGGGGAATCAAGTTCCCAGTGAGATCTCATCTTGAGGCTAGTTTCCCGCTTAGATGCTTTCAGCGGTTATCTATTCCGAACATAGCTACCCGGCAATGCCACTGGCGTGACAACCGGAACACCAGAGGTTCGTCCACTCCGGTCCTCTCGTACTAGGAGCAGCCCCTCTCAAATCTCAAACGTCCACGGCAGATAGGGACCGAACTGTCTCACGACGTTCTAAACCCAGCTCGCGTACCACTTTAAATGGCGAACAGCCATACCCTTGGGACCGGCTTCAGCCCCAGGATGTGATGAGCCGACATCGAGGTGCCAAACACCGCCGTCGATATGAACTCTTGGGCGGTATCAGCCTGTTATCCCCGGAGTACCTTTTATCCGTTGAGCGATGGCCCTTCCATACAGAACCACCGGATCACTAAGACCTACTTTCGTACCTGCTCGACGTGTCTGTCTCGCAGTCAAGCGCGCTTTTGCCTTTATACTCTACGACCGATTTCCGACCGGTCTGAGCGCACCTTCGTACTCCTCCGTTACTCTTTAGGAGGAGACCGCCCCAGTCAAACTGCCCACCATACACTGTCCTCGATCCGGATAACGGACCAGAGTTAGAACCTCAAGCATGCCAGGGTGGTATTTCAAGGATGGCTCCACGCAGACTGGCGTCCACGCTTCAAAGCCTCCCACCTATCCTACACAAGCAGGCTCAAAGTCCAGTGCAAAGCTACAGTAAAGGTTCACGGGGTCTTTCCGTCTAGCCGCGGATACACTGCATCTTCACAGCGATTTCAATTTCACTGAGTCTCGGGTGGAGACAGCGCCGCCATCGTTACGCCATTCGTGCAGGTCGGAACTTACCCGACAAGGAATTTCGCTACCTTAGGACCGTTATAGTTACGGCCGCCGTTTACCGGGGCTTCGATCAAGAGCTTCGCTTTCGCTAACCCCATCAATTAACCTTCCGGCACCGGGCAGGCGTCACACCCTATACGTCCACTTTCGTGTTTGCAGAGTGCTGTGTTTTTAATAAACAGTCGCAGCGGCCTGGTATCTTCGACCGGCATGGGCTTACGCAGTAAATGCTTCACCCTCGCCGGCGCACCTTCTCCCGAAGTTACGGTGCCATTTTGCCTAGTTCCTTCACCCGAGTTCTCTCAAGCGCCTTGGTATTCTCTACCCAACCACCTGTGTCGGTTTGGGGTACGGTTCCTAGTTACCTGAAGCTTAGAAGCTTTTCCTGGAAGCATGGCATCAACCACTTCATCATCTAAAAGATGACTCGTCATCAGCTCTCGGCATTAAGACCCCGGATTTACCTAAGATCTCTGCCTACCACCTTAAACTTGGACAACCAACGCCAAGCTGGCCTAGCCTTCTCCGTCCCTCCATCGCAGTAACTAGAAGTACAGGAATATTAACCTGTTTCCCATCGACTACGCTCTTCAGCCTCGCCTTAGGGACCGACTAACCCTGCGTCGATTAACGTTGCGCAGGAACCCTTGGTCTTTCGGCGTGGGAGTTTTTCACTCCCATTGTCGTTACTCATGTCAGCATTCGCACTTCTGATACCTCCAGCAAGCTTCTCAACTCACCTTCACAGGCTTACAGAACGCTCCTCTACCGCGCATCTTGCGATGCACCCGTAGCTTCGGTGTATGGTTTGAGCCCCGTTACATCTTCCGCGCAGGCCGACTCGACTAGTGAGCTATTACGCTTTCTTTAAAGGGTGGCTGCTTCTAAGCCAACCTCCTAGCTGTCTAAGCCTTCCCACATCGTTTACCACTTAACCATAACTTTGGGACCTTAGCTGACGGTCTGGGTTGTTTCCCTTTTCACGACGGACGTTAGCACCCGCCGTGTGTCTCCCACGCTGACACTTCCAGGTATTCGGAGTTTGCATCGGTTTGGTAAGTCGGGATGACCCCCTAGCCGAAACAGTGCTCTACCCCCTGGAGTGATACGTGAGGCGCTACCTAAATAGCTTTCGAGGAGAACCAGCTATCTCCGAGCTTGATTAGCCTTTCACTCCGATCCACAAGTCATCCCCTACCTTTTCAACGGGAGTGGGTTCGGTCCTCCAGTCAGTGTTACCTAACCTTCAACCTGCTCATGGATAGATCGCCCGGTTTCGGGTCTATACCCAGCGACTAAAACGCCCTATTAAGACTCGCTTTCGCTACGCCTTCCCTATACGGTTAAGCTCGCCACTGAATATAAGTCGCTGACCCATTATACAAAAGGTACGCAGTCACCTAACAAAGTAGGCTCCCACTGCTTGTACGCATACGGTTTCAGGTTCTATTTCACTCCCCTCTCCGGGGTTCTTTTCGCCTTTCCCTCACGGTACTGGTTCACTATCGGTCAGTCAGTAGTATTTAGCCTTGGAGGATGGTCCCCCCATATTCAGACAAAGTTTCTCGTGCTCCGTCCTACTCGATTTCACTTCAAAGAACCTTTCACATACGGGGCTATCACCCACTATGGCCGCACTTTCCAGAGCGTTCTGTTAGATTCAAAGAAGCTTAAGGGCTAATCCCCGTTCGCTCGCCACTACTAAGGGAATCTCGGTTGATTTCTTTTCCTCAGGGTACTTAGATGTTTCAGTTCCCCTGGTTCGCCTCTTACACCTATGTATTCAGTGCAAGATACCTGACTTATGCCAGGTGGGTTTCCCCATTCAGAGATCTCCGGATCAAAGTCTGTTTGCCGACTCCCCGAAGCTTATCGCAGGCTACCACGTCTTTCATCGCCTCTGACTGCCAAGGCATCCACCGTATGCGCTTCTTCACTTGACCATATAACCCCAAGCAATCTGGTTATTGTCTCGAACGTGAAGACGACATTCGCCGAAAATTCGCGCTTGAACTCGCAAATTTTACCTTGACTTGAATAATCACCAGTGAAAGAGATTATTCAGTCTACTTCTATCACATACCCAAATTTTTAAAGAAC
>NZ_JBGLYK010000036.1:0-35813 GCF_047304025.1 Pseudomonas sp. Pseusp97
GGGTCACGCTGGGCGGCGACAGCCCCAGCTGCTTGGCGCCGGCGGCAAAGCTGCCGGCTTCGGCCACCGCCAGCAGCACTGTCATTTCCTGAAACCTGTCCATGGATCACCGTTGTCGCCTTGAGCGGGTTGGCAGACTGTAGAGGGTAGTCGCGCCGGATTGAAGTGCCGGCGGCTTGCAGGCGACATCGGCGTGCTTGCCAGCGTCGCCCGGCTTGACCTCGCCCTGGCCGCTCCGGCACAAGCGCTGGAGGCGCCCGCAGCGAGGCGCCACTGTCCGCGAGCATTCCCCCATGACCAGCAAGACCACGGCCACCGCGCTGGCCGTCGCCAGCCACTCGCGCCTCGGCATCGGCCTCTGCCTGCTGTCGATGCTGATCTTCGCCTGCCAGGACGGCATCACCAAAGTGCTGGTGCGCCACTTGCCGGTCAGCGAACTGGTGATGGTGCGCTACTGGGTTTTCGTGTTGTTCGCGCTGGTCGTTTGCCGCTCACAGGGCGGGCTGCGGCGGGCAGCGAGCAGCGCCAGTCCCGCCTTGCAGGTGATCCGCGCACTGCTCGGCGTTGGCGAGATCGCGCTGTTCGGCATTGCCCTGCGCCACCTGGGCCTGGCTGAGACTCACGCGCTCTACGCGGTATTCCCGTTGATGACCCTGGGCCTGGCGCGGCTGCTGCTCGGAGAACGGATGGTGGGGCGGCAATGGTTGGCGGCGGCGGTGGGCTTCGGCGGTACGCTGCTGATCCTGCGCCCCGGCATGGGAGTATTCGAGCCTGCCGCGTTGATCCCGCTGGCGGCGGCGCTGACGTTCGCCTTCTTCAACATCCTTACCCGGCGCATCGGCCAGACCGATTCCTTCGCCACCACCACGCTGTACATGGCAGTAGTGGGCGCCGTGGCGGTCACCAGCGTGGGGATTCCCGCCTGGGTTACCCCGACTGCCCACGAGGCAGTGCTGATGGCGATAGTCGCCGTCTCGGGTGTGATCGCCCAACTGCTGCTGATCCAGGCGCTGAAGTACGCCCAGGCCTCGACGCTGCAGCCGTTCAACTACTCGCTGCTGGCCTTCGCCACGCTGATCGGTCTGCTGGTCTTCGGCGAGGCGCCGACCTTGTGGACGATCACCGGCGCGCTGCTGATCCTGCTCGCAGGGCTCTATTCGATCAGGCCGACAGGCCGGCATGCCTGAAGAGGCGGAAGCCCGGTTTCAGTGAAGGGTCGGCAGTCGCTCCCTGACCAGTTCCGCGGCCTGCCAGGTCATCTGGTCGAGCAGGCGGTCGCGCTTCCTTTCGGCGTCGCGCATCGCCTTGCTGCCGTTCTGCTGCACCAGGTAGGCGTGAATCTGCCGCACTTCCTTGGACTGGTAGATCGGCGCCAGGTCCTGCACCGCCACCATGCCGTCCGAGCGCCGGTCGCGGGTGTTCATCAGGACGTGCGGACCCTGCGCCGCCAGCACCCTGAAGCCCAGCTCCTCGAAGACCGGCACCTTGTTCGCCGCGCAGGCCAGCTCGGCGTGCGGCCGGTGTTCCAGCATGCGTTGCAGCAGGGCCCGGCCGATACCGTGCCGGCGGTGGCTGGCCCGGACAGCCAGGTAGGCGAGGGTGCAGGCCTGGGCATCGTCCGCACTCGGCAGGTAGAGGGCGAAGCCCAGCACCTGCGACGGGTCTTCGTCGTCCAGGGCGAGGATCAGGCGCGCCGTGCTGTCCTGGGCGCTGTCCATGGCCTGCAGATAGAGGTGCACCTCATAGCCGATCACATACTGGTACAGCTGAAACAGCGGATTGCTCGGCGTCAGCGGCACCGGGCTGATGTCGCTGAAGTAGTCCACGACCATCTGCAGCACCTGGCTCTTCAGGGATTCGGGGGGAGAAGTGTCGAGGCTGGCGAGGGTGAACATCTGCAACTGGCTCCGGGATGACCCCATTGGGTCGGGGTGGCGATGGCGGCATTGTAACCTTCCTCGTGCGGGCGGTTCGTTGTCACGCCGGCTGGCGATCTGCTTTGATATCCGGATACCCACTTCGAAGGCGGCGCATGGACGATATGCTCAACGAACTCCCCGAACCCCAGGCAGTGGACAGCCCCATCACTCGCAGCGCGATCTTCCTGGTCGCGACCCTGACGCCGGGCAAGGACTGGAGCCCGCTGCGCTCGCTGTGCGAGGACGTCTCCGCCCTGGTGCGCTCGGTCGGCAAGCGCGTGCCGACAGGTAATCTCTCCTGCGTGGTCGGCTTCGGTTCGGCGGCCTGGGATGCGCTGTTCGGCGCTCCGCGTCCGGCATCCCTGCATGCCTTCCGCGAGTTCGGCAGCGGCGAGCGCGTCGCGATATCCACGCCGGGCGACCTGCTGCTGCACATCCGCGCCGAGCAGATGGACCTCTGCTTCGAGCTGGCAACGCAGCTGGTCGCGCGCCTGGGCGATGCGGTCACGGTGGTCGATGAGGTACAGGGTTTCCGTTATTTCGACATGCGCAGCATCATTGGCTTCGTCGACGGTACCGAAAACCCGGAAGGCCGCGAGATTCCGCACTTCACCCTGATCGGCGACGAGGACGCGGCGTTTGCCGGTGGCAGTTATGTGCTGGTGCAGAAATACCTGCACGACATGACCGGCTGGAACCAGCTCTCCACCGAAGCCCAGGAGCGCATCATCGGGCGCACCAAGCTGGCCGATATCGAACTGGCTGACGAGGTGAAGCCGAGCTGCTCGCACAGCTCGCTGACCACGCTGGAGAAGGACGGCCAGGAGGTGAAGATCCTGCGCGACAACATGCCCTTCGGCCGGCCCGGCGCCGGGGAGTTCGGCACCTACTTCATCGGCTACGCGCGCTCGCCGGCGCCGATGGAAGAGATGCTGGAGAACATGTTCGTCGGCCGCCCGGCCGGTAATTACGACCGCCTGCTGGACTACAGCAAGGCGGTGACCGGCAGCCTGTTCTTCGTGCCTTCCGCCGAGCTGCTCGAGGCGCTGGCTGACAGGCGGCCCTGAGGGCTCAGCCGGCGACCTTCGCCGGGAAACACTCCACCAGCCAGTCGATGAACACCCGCAAACGGTGCGTGACGTAGCGGTTGTGCGGGTAGACGACATGGAAGGGGTAGGGGGCTGGGCGCCAATCCGCGAGGATTTCCACCAGCGTGCCGTCGCGCAGGGCGGCGCCGGCGGCGTAGGAGAAGGTCTGGACGATGCCCAGGCCGGCGACGCAGGCGGCCAGGTGTGCATTGCTCTCGTTGACGCCGATGCGGTGCTCGAGCTTCAGCTCGCTGCGTTCGCCGTCGCGCTCGAAGCGGAAGGGCACTGCCCGGCCATTCTGCGGCGACAGATAGCTGACCAGCCGATGGCCGTTGCGCAGCTCTTCGGGGTAGGCGGGGATGCCGTTGTGACGCAGGTACTCGGGGGAAGCGCAGGTGACCATGGTCGCCTGGCCGATGCCGCGCGCCACCAGCGACGAGGCGTCCAGCGCGCCGCCGCGGATCACGCAATCGACGTTGTCGCTGACAAGGTCCACCGAGCGGTCGGATACCCCCAGGTCGATGCGGATATCCGGATAGCGCGCGAGAAAGTCCGGCAGTAGCGGCACCAGCACGTCCCGTGCGGTCGAGCCGCCGACATCGATGCGCAGTTGCCCGCGCGGCCTGCTGCGGGCGATGTTGAAAGTCGAATCGATGTCTTCCAGGTCACGCAGCACGCGGGTGGCCTTGGCGTAGTAGTCCTGGCCTTCGGGCGTCACCGTGACGCGCCGGGTGGTGCGCTGCAACAGGCGCACGCCCAGGTGCGCCTCCAGTTCCTGCACCAGCTTGCTCAGGGTGGCGTTGGGCATGTCCAGCGAGTCGGCGGCGCGGGTGAAATTGCCGGCTTCCACGACGCGGGCGAAGGCGCGAATGGCCTGGAGCTGATCCATGGGGAGTTCCTCTGGGGATCGCCTGATTATCCATGGGCATGGATAGTCATTCCATTGTATGCGCTTTTTCCATCAATAGGTGGGCCCTAGAGTAGCGCCATGCCTCACCGCAAAGCCGCGCCCGATGCCGGCCCGGAGGCACAACCCACACATTGGAAAGCTCAGGAGCTCATCATGAACAAGTCCCTCACTGGTAAAGTCGCACTGGTCACCGGCGGCAGCAGCGGCATCGGCCTTGGCGCCGCACAGGAACTCGCCGCGCAGGGCGCTCGCGTATTCATCACCGGCCGCCGCCAGGCCGAGCTGGATGCTGCCGTCGAAGCCATCGGCGCGGCCGCCACGGCAATCCGCGCAGACGCCTCGGTGCTCGCCGACCTCGATGCGGTTTACGCGCAGATCGCCAGGACCGCCGGCAAGCTGGACATCCTTTTCGCCAACGCCGGCGGCGGCGACATGCTGCCGCTGGGCGCGATCACCGAGGAGCACTTCGACCGCATCTTCGGTACCAACGTGCGCGGCGTGCTGTTCACCGTGCAGAAGGCACTGCCGCTGCTGACCGATGGCGCGTCGGTGATCCTCACCTCGTCCACCACCTCGATCCAGGGCACCGCCAACTTCAGCGTCTACAGCGCGAGCAAGGCCGCCGTGCGCAACTTCGCCCGCTCCTGGGCGCTGGACCTGAAGGACCGTGGCATCCGCGTCAACGTGGTCAGCCCCGGCCCGGTCCGTACGCCTGGTCTCGGCGACCTGGTGCCGGAGGAAGCGCGCCAGGGGTTGTTCGACGCACTGGCCAGCCAGGTGCCGCTGGGCCGCCTGGGCGAGCCGCGGGAAATCGGCAAGGCAGTGGCCTTCCTGGCCTCCGACTCGGCCAGCTTCATCAACGCCATCGAGCTGTTCGTCGACGGCGGTATGGCTCAGGTCTGACCGCGCAGCGGGCCGGGCAGGGCGCAAGCCCTGCATCGGTCGGCGTGGCTCTGGTCTGAACGCGGGTTTGCCCGGTACATTCATGGCAGACAACCGCCAGGACAGGAGCCGCCCATCATGAATTCCCCGTCCACCGATCTGCGCAACTGGTTCGACCAGGGCGGCCAGGCCTACGCGCGCTTTCGTCCGGAGTACCCGGCGGAGCTCGCCGCCTACCTGGCTTCAGTGGCGCCAAACCTGGGAATGGCAGTCGATGTCGGGTGCAGCAGCGGCCAGCTGCCCCGGCAACTGGCTGAGCACTTCACTGCCGTGGTCGGCTTCGATCCCAGTGCGGACCAGATTGCCCACACAGCACCGCAGGCCAATGTGAACTATGCCTGCGCCCCGGCCGAAGACCTGCCGCTGCAGGGCCGCAGCGCCAGCCTGATCACCGCCGCGCAGGCCGCGCACTGGTTCGATCTGCCAAGGTTCTATGCCGAGGTGCGGCGGGTCGCCCAAGCCAATGCGGTCCTGGCGCTGATCAGCTACGGCGTGCTGCATCTGGAGGGTGCGCTGGGCGAGCGTTTCGATCAGTTCTACTGGCAGGAAATCGGCCCCTACTGGCCCGCCGAACGCAAGCTGGTGGACAGCGGCTACGCGACCATCGATTTCCCATTCAACGAATTCGCGGGGCCGGAGATCGCCATTCGCCTGGAATGGAACCTCGAGGAGTTCCTCGGCTACGTCTCCACCTGGTCGGCGCTGCGCAGTGCGCGCGAGGCCGGGCACGAGCACCTGTTGCATACCTTTGCCGCCGACATGGCCGAGCGCTGGGGCGACCCCGCTGTGCGGCACCGGGTCAGTTGGCCGATCAACATGCGGATAGGGCGCTTGTAAGCGCAGGCTCGTCGGCGGACTCCACGAGGGCCGCTCGGGACATTCAGCCCGTGGAGGTATCGCCTTGCTCCTGTGGTTTCTGCGCGGCAGGCACAGCCTTGGCCCCGGACAACCTCGACACGCCGAACAGCACCAGCGCCAGTCCGGCAATCTGGTAGACCGTGATCGCCTCGCCCAGCAGCGCCCAGGAGGCGAACACGGTCAGCACCGGGCCCAGGTTCCCAAACGCGGCTGCGTGGGTAGCGCCCATGCGCTGGATCGCCAGCGCCATCCAGTAGATCGGCAGCACGGTGGAGATCAGCGCCATCAGCGAGCCGTGGACCCAAACCGCGCCGGGCAGCGTGACCAGTTGCTGTACGTCGCCACTTACCCCGTAGTGGATCAGCACCATCACTGACGAAGCGCCGCCGGCCAGCCCGGCCAGTCGCATCGAACCGACGCGCCGCACCACGGCGGCGGTGCCCATGTAATAGAGGGCGTAGGTTACGGCGCTGGCGAACACCCAGAGGGCGCCCAGCAGGATCTGCCCATCGCTGCCTTCCACGCGGATGTCGTGGACCAGGGCGATCCCCAGGCCCAGGTAGCACAAGCCCATGGCCACCAGGGTGCGGGAGTCCGGACGCTCGCGGTTCACGGCCATCTGCAGGAGCAGCACCAGGGTCGGGTAGGTGAACAGGATCAGCCGTTCCAGCCCGGCGCTGATGTACTGCAGGCCGTAGAAGTCGAACAGGCTGGAGAGGTAATAACCGAACAGCCCGAGCAGCAGGATGCGCACGCCATCGGCCAGTGTCAGGCGAGCCTGCTGCGGGCTGCGGCTCAACCAGATCAGCCAGAGGAACAGCGGCAGCGCCAGGCCCATGCGGATCGCCAGCACCGTCACCGCATCCACCGGCGCGGCTGCGTAGGAGAGTTTGACGAAGACCGCCTTGAGGCTGAAGCCGGTGGCGGAAAGCACGGCGAAAAACACACCGTTGCGCAGGCTGCGCTGGTAGAGAGAGCTGAGCGAATTCATGGAGATGACGAGGGCAGGAGGCAGGTCCTTATTCTAGAGCGAAGGCCGCTTGGCTAGAATCGCTCGTTGAAGAAGGATGCTTTCGTATTTGGAGAACGCCTCATGCTTTTCGATCTGGCCGACCTGCGCCTGATTGCCGCCATCGCCAGCACCGGCAGCCTGAGCAAGGCAGCGGCTTCGGTACCGGTGGCGGTCTCCGCGGCGAGCAATCGCCTGCGGCTGTTCGAGGAGCGCTGCGGGCTCTCCCTGTTTGTCCGGCACAGCGACGGCATGACCCTCACGCCGACCGGGCGCCTCGTGCTGGAGGCCAGCCAGCGTGTGCTGAAGGAGGCGCGCCAGCTCAAGGACACCCTTCAGGAGTTGCGTGGCGAACGGCGCATTACCTTGCGCCTGGCGGCCTCTACAGTGGCCAACAGCACCTTCCTGCCCACGGCGCTGGGTCCCTTCCTGGCGGACTACCCGGAGGTGGACCTGCAACTGACCGAGCAGAACAGCAGGGACGTGTTGCGCGCGGTGCAGGATGGCGAGATCGATATCGGCGTCTACGACGGCAACCTGCCCACCGCCGGCCTGGTGTCGTTGCCGTTCCGCAACGACAAGCTGGTATTGCTGGTGCCGCAGCAGCACGCGTTGGCCAGTCAGCCGCAGCCCAGCCTGCGCGATGCCCTGAGCTTTCCCTTCGTCTGCCTGCCTGCCGAGCGCGCCATGCAGCGCTTCGTCGAGGCGATGGCGGTGCGCAACACTATGCCGCTCAAGGTGCGCGTGCGTGCACCAAGCTTCGATGCCATCGCCCAGTTGGTCGCCCAGCGGGTCGGCGTGGCCATGCTGCCGGAGGCTGCCGCGACGCGGCTGGCGCAGGAGCTGCCGGTGGCGGTGGTGGCATTGCAGGACGCCTGGGCCACGCGCGAGCTGCGCCTCTGCGTTGCGGACTGGGATGCGCTGTCTTCCCACGCGCGGCAGTTGGTGACGTACCTGATGAACGAAGGCGCCGTGTCCCGCTAGGGAAGGGCGCCAGGCCGGCGGTGCGGGGTCAGGCAGTGGTATTCACCGCGGTCCCGCTGGTGCTGTCGCCGGCTTCGGTCAGCGCCTGGGAATAGGCGGCGGTGGCTGCCGCCGCCGCGGTAGCGGCAGCCGAAACCCGCGCTTGCGCGGCCTGCGCCGCGACCTGCCGGGCCTGTTTGTCTTCCTCGGTCTGGCCTGCGCTGCCCTGGGCGGCCTTGGCGGCTTCCTTCTCGGCTTCCTGCATTTCCTTCTGGGCCTGTTCCAGGGCCAGCTTGAGTTTTTCCAGCGTGCTGTCGCTGCTGCTGTCGGAGCTGCCGGTCGCTCCGGCGCCACCGCCGGCTGCGCCTGCCGCGCCTTGAACGGGGGCGCTGGCGGCGGATTGCGTGGCGTTGGTGGCATCGGTGCCGGTGGCTTCTGCGTCGCTGCCCGAGGTGGTCGTGGCGGATGCGCTGGCGGTGGCGGGGTAGTGGAGGTTGGTGGCGCTGAGGGTGCCGATGGTGGTCATGGCTATCTTCCGCTGAGGAGGGATATCCGCAGTGGCGGCCATGACCGGAGAAAATTGAGAGCGGTTTGTTATCGACTTGGTATCAGTGCCGATACATGCAGCCCTCGGCCGTCTTCCGGCTTCGGGCTGCGCATCAGTTCTGCTCGGTCAGGCGTGGCGTCTGCGAGCCTTCCAGGGAGAGATGGATCACGCCGGTGCGGCTGGGGAAGTTCGGCGCATCGTCCTCGCTGTTCTCCATCACCGGGATGTCGATCAGGGTGCGCTTGCCCGATGGGTCGGCGACCAGCCGGGCGTCGAGCTTCTCGACCGAGCGCCAGCCACCGCCGCCGATCTGCATGGCGTCCAGCAGGCTGTAATGCTCCTGGCCTTCCTCGTTCGGGGTGGAGGAAAACACCGCGAGGTACTGGTTGTAGTTGTTGCCCATGTCGAAGCCTTCGATGGTGAAGACCGCGAGGATGAATTCGCTGTCGCCTGCCTTGAGGGTCTGCACATGGGTGGCTTCGGGATAGCCGGTGGCGAAGCTGTCCTTGTACAGCTCCACCAGGCGGCTGACCTGCTCTTCGAGGGGCTTGGGGACTGCCGGTTGTTCGGCGGCATGGGACAGGGTGCAGGCGAGCAGCAGGCCGGCGGGTAGCAAACGCAGTTTCATGGGCATCCTTGAATTGGGAGATTCGGTCAGCATCGTCGATGCCGACCTTCGCGGAATCACTGCACGGCGTTGGGCATTGCCCCGTTCTGCAGGACCCAGTCCCCGACCGCCGAACAGGAATAGGTGTTGGAGTAGTTGTAATAGCGCTGCAGGGGCGCGCCGTTCTCGTAGGTGGCGCACTGATAGACCGACGTGCCCTTCTGCAGGATCAGGAAGTGGATCTGGGTGATCCGGCCCGGTGCTACGTAGGCCGCCTTGACCTCATAGCCGCTGCGCAGCAGCTCCGTCACCTTGATTTCTTCCGCCGAGGCCGGGGAGCCGATGGCCAGGAGGCCGAGCAGCGTGAGCGTGGCTTGCGCCAGGTGGTTCGTCCTTGACATGGATTCGTCTCATCCTTGATGAGTTAGGAACAGGGGGTCAGGCTTCCGGCCGCAGCGGTATGCCGCCGCAATTGCCGCGGGTCAGCAGGTAGTCCACCTGGCGGGCGCGGTTGATGGCGACGCGGATTTCGCAACTGGCCGAATGGACCACGTCGCCCCAGTACTCGGTGTGCACCAGCTGGCCATTCTGCGGGCCGGTGTAGGTGCCCAGCGCTTCCCGCGAGGTGTAAGAGGTGTCGCGGCGATAGATCAGCACGACCCAGTCGTTCTCCGGCGCCAGGGCGATATCGCTGGGCGCGCCGAAGTGGTCGATGGCATCGCCTGCCGGGCGACCCTTCCAGTAGCTGCGGGCCTGCGCCTCGGGCAGGGTGGGAATGGCGGAACAGCCGCCGAGCAGGATGGCGATCATCCCCAGCGCGAGTAGTCCTTTCATTGCACGCCCTCCTTGGCCGGTGCGTTCTTCACGGGCATCTGCTCGAAGCCCTTGTCGACCATCTGCAGGATCAGGTCCTTGGCGTGCTCGCGGTTGCGCAGCTGGAACAGGCCGGGAGCGGCGGAGACCAACTGCGCAGTGGGCATCTTGC
Source organism: Pseudomonas sp. Pseusp97 (assembly GCF_047304025.1). NCBI lineage: Bacteria > Pseudomonadati > Pseudomonadota > Gammaproteobacteria > Pseudomonadales > Pseudomonadaceae > Pseudomonas > Pseudomonas sp. Pseusp97. The sequence goes on from NZ_JBGLYK010000036.1 coordinate 9,829, forward strand.
CCAGCGGGTACATCTTCTGCTCGACATGGGCGTCCGGCTTGCAGAGGAAGTCACGGCTCTGGGCGATCCACGCCTCGGGCTTCTTCTGCCATTCCTTGGAGACCTTCTTCGCACGGATGTCGTTGTAGAACTTGTCGTAGTTCTGTGCGCCGTTGAGGCGCACGCGGTTCTTCGCGCAATCGACCTCGACGTCATAGGCGGTAAAGGTCGGCTTGGCGCCTTCCTCGTAGAACTGATAGACGCCCAGCGAGCGCACGCCGTTCTTGCGGTCGTAGATGTTGGCAGGGTCGCCATCGACGACGAAGATTTCGTTCTTGTAGAGGCTGCCCTGCTGGTGAATCAGCCAGAAATCGCCAGAGGGACCTTCCGCTTGCGCGGCGAGAGGGCTGCAAAGCAGCACGGCAGGCAGCCAGGGCCTGAGGGGCTTGAACATAACGGGACATTCCTTTGCCGTTGTGATCGCCGGGGCGCAGCGCAGCCCGGCGAAGAAGGGTAGGAATCTAGTGGCGGCGATTTTGATGGTCAACCTTGCGGCGGGATTTCTGTGACGGACGGCAGCGAACTATTCCGGAGTCGGGAATCCTTCAGTTGCTGATCCGCCGCCGCGCGCTGGTACCGTCGCGCAGGCTGTTCATCGACGATGTCCGGAAGGCTGTGGATGCGGCAGCGGGGCAAGGGGCGCGCCCTCCGGTTCACCAGCGCACGCCAACGGCGAGCCGACCTGCAGACATTCGGCCTCCCATGAACGTAATGACGGAGTCAGGCGGGGCGGGCCAGGCCAGCAGGCTTGGGCGCGATATCAGGAACCCAGCTTCACGAAGATCAGCTCGGGATCGCCCTCGTCCAGGTTGTCGACCTGGCCGCTGGCGATGAAGCCGAGCTGTGCGAGCAGCCGGCGCATGGGCTCGTTCGAGGCATTGGTCGAGGTGAACAGTTTTGCCGCCTCGCAGCGCGATTGCAGCTCACCGAGAATCGCCGAGCCGACGCCACGTCGCCGCGCCGATTCCTTCACCACGATCAAGGGAATGAAGGCCTGTTCGAAGAACGAGTCGTTCAGCACGCCATAGCCCAGCAGCGCCGTTGTATCGCCTGTTTCCTCGGCCACCCAGCATTGGCCCTGGCCGACTGCTTGCGCAATGGACGCCCGGCGTTTCGGCTCGCGCCGGGCGATGTCGTCCAGCTCGAACAGAGCATCGAGGTCTGCGCATTGAGCGAGCCGCACCTTTGCATGGGGAATCATTGCTGCACCGTTCCGCCGATCAGGAATGGCCAGTGTAAACGCCTTTCCCGCTGCTCTGTATTCCACTGTATCTGGCCGCCGCGCGGACATTCGCGGAAACGGTGGCGGCTGTTTTTCGACACGTTGCAGATACCCCAAGGGTTCCTAATGAGCACCAACAGCTCATCGACGTGACACGCACTCCAAGGCTTCTACAGTGCGGTGTCATTCGCTCCGGGCTGCTCCCCTGAACCCTTGAGGATCGATGCCATGAAAAACCTGAAAACCATCGTGACTGCCGTTGTCTTCTCGCTGGCTGGCGTTGCCGTGCACGCCAATGCGGCTGCTGAAGCCGGGTGCTCCCACGGCGCCGCCTGCTTTCAGCTGACGCCCCTGGCCGACAAGAGCGAGGCACCGCAGCTGGCTGAAGACGGCTTCAGCAGAACTCCCCTGGGCATGCACTTGGACCCTGCAGCGCCGGAGCAGGAAACCCTCGCCGAAGATGGCTTCAGCCGGACGCCATTGGGCATGCGCGCGAGTACGGAAGATGAGCAACAGACCCTTGCCGCCGATGGTTTCGGCAGAACGCCGCTGGGCAAGCGCGCGGCCTCGTCGCAGGACTCGGGAATCGCCTGATGCCTGCCTGCGATGGGCGCCACGCTCCGTGGCGCCCAAGGAACGTCGACAGCCGGTGCGCTGATTCAGGAACTGCGGCAGCGGTGGCGAAGAACATCCTGCGCGACCCGGAAGGCGCCGAGCGGCTGCAGACCGCGGAACGCCAGGCGGGCTTTCGAGGCGTTTCGCTTATCACTGAAATAGCCCGCGCAGGCTGTTTGTCCCGCACGGCACTTTCGATACTGGCGGCTCCCGACCGCTATGTCAGGACGTGCCGTTCATGGACCAGGAACCGATCCAAGCCCGCGACTTCGCCTTCATCCACTTCGCTGCCGTCGCCTTCAGCGGCTCATTGATCCTCGCGCTGGCCTTGTTCCTGGCGCGGGTCGGTGTACTGCTGCAGTGAGCTTCAGGCGGTGATGGCCTGCCTCAGCGTGCTGATCAGTGCGCGGGTCTGGGCGTCGCGGTGCGCGCTGTAGAGCACTACGTCGCGAGGTGGCAGCTGCGGCAGATCGAAGCGCTCGCGTACATCCGTGCAGCCCGCTGGCGCCATGCGCTCGACCATCGCGCCGATGCCGATTCCAGCCGACACTGCCGCGCCGATGGCGAGAATCCCCGAGCCGACGAAGGCTTCGCTCCAGCGGCGGTCCTGCGCCTGCAGCGCGTTTTCGACCATGCTGCGCATGCCGCACGGTGCTGGTTGGATCGCCAGCGGCAGCTGCGCGCCGTCTGCCAGCTCGAAGGATTCGGCGGCCATCCAGCCGAAGCGTTCGCTGCCGATCACCTCGCCGTCCTGGCGGCGGTTGTCGTGGCGCAGGATCAGCGCGATATCCAGCGCGCCTTCCTCATAGCTCTCCAGCATCTGCCGCGAAGTGCCCAGGCTGAAGGCGACAATCACTTCCGGATCGACCTGGGCCAGGCGCCTGAGCCAATGGCTCAGGTCCGCGCCGAGGATGTGGTGGCTGACACCGATGCGCAGGGTGCGGCGCGGGTTGTCGAAGCAGCGCAGGGTTTCGTCGTAACTGGCCAGCAGGCGGTGAGCGCTGGCGAGGAACACCGAGCCGTGGGCGGAGAGGGTGACGCGTCGCGGCGTGCGCTCCAGCAACGGGCGGCCGAGGGTTTCCTCCAGGCGTTTGATCTTCAGGCTGATGGCCGCCTGGGTGGTGCCGGTGACGTCGGCGGCGCGGGTGAAACTCTTCAGCTCGGCGACCAGCACGAAGGCGCGGATGGCTTCTATATCGGGGGTTTTCATGGCGGCGAATCGTCCTTGGGGCTTGCGCCAGTCTGGCACCTGGGCTGGCGCAACCCAAGCGCCGGATGCGCTACAGTGCCGCCTCCGTTTTCAATAGCCGCTGACAAGGAGTTGCGATGCTGACCCAGGCCTTCGCCTACAAGTGCTGGTCGGACCGCCGGACACTGGACGCCATCGCGCGGATCGACCCGGAGCGCTTCGCCGAGGAACGTGCCTTCGCGCTCCAGCAACTCAACCACCTGGCGATAGTCGAGGAGCTGTTCCGCGCACGCCTTAGCGGCGAGGCAGACCCGCACCCGGCCACCAACAGCGCGGCGGTTCCCGGCTTTGACGAGCTGCGCGAGCGCCTGCTGGTTTCCGGCCAGTGGTACGTCGAGCAGCTCGCCGCCCTGACCCCGGAGCGCTCGCGGGAGGTCATCCGCTTCCGCTTCACCGATGGCCGCAGCGGCAGCCTGACCCGCGAGGAAATGTTCTTCCATATCCTCAATCACGCCACCTACCACCGCGGCTCCATCGCCCGTGCGCTGGACCAGGCCGGGGTGGCGCACCCCGCGGATACCTACACGGTGTTCGTGCACGCCACCCAGCCGGAGCGCCGCGAGGGCTGAGGGCTCTGCGTCCCCGCGGCAGGAAGGGTCAGGCCTTCTTCTTCGTGGACGGCAGCAGGATGGTCAGGCAGCCCAGCAGCGGCAGGTAGGAGCACAGCTTGTAGACGTACTCGATGCCATGGATGTCGGCCAGGTGGCCGAGGAAGGCCGCGCCGATGCCGCCGAAGCCGAACATCAGGCCGAAGAACACCCCGGCGATCATGCCGACGTTACCCGGCACCAGTTCCTGGGCGTAGACCACGATGGCGGAGAAGGCCGAGGCGAGGATGAAACCGATCACCAGGCTGAGGATGCTGGTCCAGAACAGGTCGACGTAGGGCAGCGCCAGGGTGAAGGGCGTGACGCCGAGGATGGAGAACCAGATCACCGCCTTGCGGCCGATACGGTCGCCCACCGGGCCGCCGAAGAAGGTGCCGGCCGCTACCGCGCCGAGGAAGCCGAACAGGTAGAGCTGCGAGCTGGCCACCGAGAGGTCGAACTTCTCGATCAGGTAGAAGGTGTAGTAGCTGGTGAAGCTGGCCATGTAGAAGTACTTGGAGAACACCAGCAGCGCCAGTACCACCAGCGAGGCGGTCACCCGGCCCTTGGACAGCCCGTGGGTGGCGACGCCACCGGCCTTGAGCTTGAACAGGTTGAGGTGATGGCGGTACCAGCGGCTCAGGCCCCAGAGCACGCCGACGAGGAATACCGCGAACAGGCCGAAGTACGCCACGTGGCCCTGGCCGTACGGGATGATGATGGCCGCCGCCAGCAGTGGGCCGAAGGCGCTGCCGGCGTTGCCGCCGACCTGGAAGGTGGACTGTGCCAGTCCGTAGCGCCCACCGGAAGCCAGCCGCGCGATGCGCGAGGTTTCCGGGTGGAAGGTCGAGGAGCCGATGCCCACCAGTGCCGAGGCCAGCAGGATGGCGTGGAAGCTGCCGACGAAGGCCAGCATGAGGATGCCGATCAGCGTGCAGACGCTGCCCAGCGGCGCCAGCCAGGGCTTGGGATGGCGGTCGGTGTGGTAGCCGACCCAGGGCTGCAGCAGCGAGGCGGTCAGCTGGAAGGTCAGGGTGATCAGGCCGACCTGGGTGAAACTCAGACCGTAGTTGGCCTTGAGCACCGGGTAGATCGACGGCAGCACGGCCTGGATCAGGTCGTTGGTCAGATGGGCGAGGGCGCAGGCGCCGATCACGCGCATGACCAGCGGGCTGGCCTGGGCGGCCACCGACGGCGTGGCCAGGGGGGAAGCGGTGGTAGACATGGGACTCCGGGGCAGCAAGGTATGACGCGCGGGCAGGGCGCGCCGGGTTCTTCATGTTGGGGAGGCCTATGCTAGGCGTGGCAACGGCGGCTGTCTCACGCGATCCGGACGACGAATATCGCGAATCGGCCAAATCGGCCGTGTGTCGGGTCGGCGGACCGCAGGCGGGGCTGGCAAGTCGAAAGCAGCAGATGCCGGAAAATCCGGAGGTCTGGCCCGGCACCCTCTCCCCAGCCCTCTCCCTGAAGGGAGAGGGAGCCGTTCGGCGCGAAGCGCAGCTTCAGCAAGTCAGCCGGCGAGTGCGGCTCCGTCAGAGCGCTCTAGACAGTCCCCTCTCCCTTCAGGGAGAGGGTTAGGGAGAGGGCAAACCCCGCTCCATTCCATGAGGAGGCAGGAACATGGACAACACGGACAAGACCACCGGCGGCTGCCTCTGCGGCGACCTGCGTATCGAGATCAGCGGCCAGCCCAACCGGGTCGGCATCTGTCATTGCCTGGATTGCCGCAAGCACCACGGCGCGCTGTTCCACTCATCGGCGATCTTCCCCGAAGGCGCCGTACGCATCGACGGTGAATCCCGGGAGTTCAAGGGCCGCTGCTTCTGCCCGCGTTGCGGTTCCTCGGTGTTCGGCCGCAGCGGCGATGAGATCGAGGTGAGCCTCGGCGCGCTGGACGCCGTGGACCAGTTCCAGCCTACCTACGAGCTGTGGATCTGCCGGCGAGAGGCCTGGCTGCCGGCTTTCCCGATGCGTCATCGCTATGAGCACGACCGCGAGTCCAGCGGTCCGCACGACGATTAGCCCGCTGTAGCCATGGTGGCGGATAACCCGTTCCGGGTTATGCGCCCTACGCGGTTCCACGCCTGCCGCACGGACAGAAAACGCAGCCCGCGGACAGATCGCGCGCCCATTTGCGTGGGGCGCGCGACTGTCATATTCGAGTCCGGAGCGCCATCGATAGTAGCCCCTGCCAACAAGCTCAAAGAGGCTACATCGTGTTTCATCGCGCTCTGCTTTCCGCATCCACCCTCGGCCTGTCCCTGCTCAGCCTGTCCATCGCCTGCGCCAACGCGGCCGAGACCTACACGCTGGACACCCCGCACCTGGCCGGCATCGACAACTTCCGCGACCTCGCCGGCACCACCACCGCCTACACAACCGCCAACGACGGCGTGATGCGCGCGGGAGTGTTCTACCGCTCCAATGCGCTGACGCCCAAGGGCACGGACCTGGCGGTACTCAATACGCTGGGCATCAGCGATGTGTTCGACCTGCGCACGCCGAGCGAGATCGCCGCCACCCCGGACACCCTGCCGGCCGGTGCGACCTACCAGAACATCGACATCATCGGCAGCACGACCTCCGGCGCCAACATCACCAACATTTCCTTCTCCAGCGCCGCCGAAGCCGTGGCCATGATGGAGCAGACCAACCGCGCCTTCGTCAATGACGCGGGCATGCGCGGGCAGTTCACCACGCTGTTCAACGAGCTGGCCGCCGCCGACGGCGCCGCGCTGTTCCACTGCACCGCCGGCAAGGACCGCACCGGCTGGACCGCTGCCGTGCTGCTGAGCATCGCCGGGGTGGACAGCCAGACCATCATGGACAACTACCTGGCCACCAACGACTACACCGCCGCGCGGGTCAAGGCGACCCTGGCGATGCTGCCGGCGAGCATGGCGGCGATCTACGAACCCCTGCTGGGCGTGCAGGCCAGCTACCTGCAGGCCGGCCTGGACGAGGTGACCGCCGAGTACGGCACGATGGACAATTACCTCAAGGAAGGCCTCGGCCTGTCCCAGGAAACCATCTACGTCCTGCGCGGCAAGATGGTCTACTACAGCACCCTGCCGGGTACCGAAGGCCTTTCCGGCAACGCCGCCGCCGGCGCGCAGCTGCTGACCCAGCTGCAGAACAGCAGCCTCTCCGGCGCCTACACCGCGTACAACTACTACCTGCAGTCGGCCATCGACGCCGGCACCCTCGGCGGCGTCGAGTCCACCGTCGGCGGGCAGGTGCATGCCGATGCGGCCAGCTACCTGCTGCGCCAGGACGCGCTGATCGACCGAGCTGCTGCGCCCTATGCCAGTGGCGTCGGCCTGAAGACCGGGCAGTCTCGTCTGTGGACCACCGCGCTCGCGGGATACCAGGGCAACTCCGCCACCTCGAACGCCGAAAGCAGCAACGAACACACCCAGGGCATGATGGTTGGCGTGACCCAGCGCTTCTCCGACCAGCTCAGCGGCAACGCCGCCTTCGGCTACAGCAAGGGCAGCGTCGGCGGTGCCGGTGGCGATGTGGATACCGACCTGACCTTCCTCCGTGGCGGCGCGCGCTTCGCCCTCGACGGCCTGGAGCAGGGCCTGTTCGTCGACGCCGATCTCAACTACGGCTGGCTCGACTACGACAGCAAGCGCGACATCGGCGGCGGCCTGGGCAAAGCCAAGGGCGACACCAGCGGCAAACTCAGCGGTGCCAGCGTGGCACTGGGTTACCGCACGGCGGTGTCTACCGTCACCCTGGAACCGAGCATCGGCCTGCGCTACAGCCACCTGGACCTGGACGGTTTCCAGGAGAAGGGCAGCGAGCTGGCGCTGGACGTCGACGACATCAGCGAGAATCGCCGCAGCGCCTACGCCAACCTCAAGGCCTCGTTCGCCCCGGTGGAACTGGGCAGCGGCTGGCAGATGGTGCCGGGCCTGGAAGTGGGCTATGACCACGCCCTGGGCGACTACAAGGTCGACAGCGAGGGCCATCTGCTGGGTCTGGATGTTTCCCAGCGCGCCGCCTTCGACAACCGCGACCAGTTCAGCGGCGCCTTCAGCCTGACCGCCAGCCAGGGCGACTTCAGCGTCGGCGCCGAAGTCGGCGCGCTGGGCGGCAGCGGCAGCCACGGCGCCAGTGGCAGCCTGAAGGCCAGCTACCAGTTCTGATCGGCGTCGCGCAGTAAGATCGGCCCGTCGCGGAATACGCGGCGGGCCGTTTTGCTTTCAGAGAGTAGGGCGCATTACGCCAACGGCGTTATCCGCCAGGGTTGCTGGCGGATAACCCGTTCAGGGTTATGCGCCCTACGCACCTGCTTGGTACTGCTGCGTTGGATGGTTGTTCGCGAGCAAGCTCGCTCCTACGAAGAACCGTCGTGCAGATATCCAGGTGGGCTGTAGGAGCGAGCTTGCTCGCGAACCGGATCGAGTCGAAACATGACCGGCGAGCGAGTAGGGCGCATAACGCCAACGGCGTTATCCGCCAGGGTGGACGGCGGATAACCCGTTCCGGGTTATGCGCCCTACGCACCTGCAGCGTTGGATGGATGTTCGCGAGCAAGCTCGCTCCTACGAAGAGCCGTCGTGCGGATATCCCGGTGGGCTGTAGGAGCGAGCTTGCTCGCGAACCGGGGACGGTTGAATCTTGCCGGCGGCTGAGGGGGAACGGCGCCGGAGGTTGCCCTAGACGGACACCGGCAGGCCCTTGCGCAACTCCGCCGGGCTGACGCCATAGGCGTTCTGAAAATACTGGCAGAAGCGCCCGACATTGCTGAAGCCCAGTGCCAGGGAAATCTCGCTGATCGACTGCCCGTCATCCCGCCTCAGCGCGTCATACGCACGCTGCAGGCGCACTTCGCGCTGGTAGGCGACGATGGAGCTGCCGACGAAGCGCCGAAAGCCGTCCTGCAAGGCGCGCAGGCTGACATGGCTCAGTTCGGCCAGGTCGCTGCCGCTGAGCATCGCCTGCGGATGCTCCTGGATGTATTCCATGGCCAGCTTCACATGGCGCGGTGCAATCTGCGGAGCGGGGCGGCGGAGCGCGTCGCTATAGTTGTGCGGCCAGATTTCCAGTACCGCGTCCACCAGCATTTCCTGCAGGCGCGCCGGCATCAGCGCGCTGGAATGGATCAGCAGGTCGAACTCGTTGCCGGTGGCCATGGCGACGATGGACTTGATGCCCTGGAAGGCCTCGTTGCTCAGGTCCACCCGTGGCTGGAAGCGCACCTTGTGGGTGATCGGACGGCCCAGCAGGATCGCCAGGCGGCGTGCAAACAGCGAGCGGCGCACTGACAGACCGTGGTGCGCGTGGCCATCGATGAAGCCCACCGAGCGCACCTGGGCCTTCTCCATGGCCAGGCCGACGCCGGGCAGGCCGACGCTGTCGCTGCACTGGTTGAAGACGACCCGCCCGGCGCTGGGGAAGATGAAGGTGATCTCGTCGTCCAGGTCCGGCATCTCGGCCAGCAGGTCGCCGCGAAAACTCAGGCGGCGCAAGCTCACGCCTTCGTAGCGGCCGTAGACCCCGCCGATGGCAATGGGCTGTGCGGGGCGCGGCATTCCCGCATAGAGGTTGCCGAACATGCGCGTGTAGAGCTCGCCGAAATCGTCGGCGGTCATGTTTTCCGAGCGGATCAGGAACTGCTTGCGGGCGGGGGCGGTGTCTGCCGTCATGGTCCGTCTTCTGGCTGCGCCGGTCGGCGAAAGATGGACGAGTACCTTAGCCGGCAAGGGTTACAACTGCGTGTCGACGACGGCAGCGCGCCCGCACGCTACCGCTCCAGATCCAGGCGCTGGTGCCATTGGGCGATGGACTCCTGCGGGTAGTCATCGAATTGCAGGTCATGCGGCCCGGCCTCCACCTCGACCCAGCCGGCCTTCGAACGCAGCAGCAGGTGCGTGTGTTCGGGCGGCACCGGCAGTGGCGTGTCGATGGCCGAGGCGAAGGGATGGATCAGTTCCGGCCAGCGTGAGTCGTAGAGCCACAGGCCGCTGCCGCATTGGCTGCAGAAGTGCCGTTCGGCGCCGCTGATGCGCGTGCGCTGGCCTTCCTCGCGCAGCTTCGCGTGGTAGATGCTGATGTATTTGCGTCCGCGCACCTTGAGGCTGGCGGCTTCGCCGCCGAGGTTGATCGCATAGCCACCGCCGCCCTGGGTCTTGCGGCAGATCGAGCAGTAGCAGCGCTGATAAGGGTAGGGATGGGCGCTGTGCAGGCTGAACTGCACGGCGCCGCAGTGGCAGGAACCTTCGAGCAGCATGGCGTCTCTCCTTGCTGGCGGGCCTTGGGGATACCTGAGCAGGGACTCGCGGGCGCGCCGGGGATTCCATCGGATCGCACCAGCGGGAGTGGCTCTGCCCCGTGCAGTAGACTAGCCGCCTGGCACCGGACGCTGCCCATGCCCAGGAATTACTTCGCCGATCCCCGGTTCGGGTTCCTGTTCCGCAGGCGGCTACAGCCACCAGCGCAGCAGGTAGAAGGCGCCCATGCTCAGGAGGACGCTGAGCAGCACGTTGCGCGTCCACAGCACCAGCGCCACGGCGACCATTGCGCCGAGCAGGTAGGGATTGTCCAGGCGCAGGTTCAACTGGTGCTCGGGGAGGAACACGATGGGGCCGCAGATCGCCGTGAGCATTCCCGGTACGGCAAAGCCGAGGAACTGCCGTACGTTGCTGCCCAGGCGGATCGGCAGGCGCGGTTCGAGGAACACATAGCGGTTGAAGAATACGATCAGCCCCATGCCGAAGATCACTGCCCAGGCCATCATGCGCGCATCCCCGAGAATTTCTGGCAGAGGAAGCCGGCGAACATTCCCGCCAGCCCGGAAAGCACCAGCGCCGAACCCACCTGCCAGTAGCTGAGCAGCACCGAGCAGAACAGCGAGACGGCAACGCAGGCCACGGTCGGAATGTTCTTCACCACCGGCACGATCAGCGCGACGAAGGTGGCGGCGATGGAGAAGTCCAGCCCCAGGTGCTCAAGGCCCGGGATGCTGGTGCCTACCAGCACGCCGGCGAGGGTGAAGAGGTTCCAGGCGATGTAGAAGGTCAGGCCCACCCCCAGGGCGTACCAGCGGTTGAAGGTTTCCCGGTCGTGCCCGCTGACCAGGGCGAACAACTCGTCGGTGAGCAGAAAGCCCAACCCCGCACGCCAGCGTCCCGGCAGTCCGGAAACCACCGGACGCAGGGTCATGCCGTAGAGCAGGTGCTGCGAGGTCAGCAGCAGCGTGGTGATCATGATTGAGAAGAACCCGGCGCCGCCCTTGAGCATGCCGATGGCCACCAGTTGCGCGGCGCCGGCGAAGACGATGGCCGACAGGCCCTGGCCGTGCAGCGGCGAAAGCCCGGCGTCGATGGCCAGGGAGCCGGCTAGCAGGCCCCAGGGCAGGACGGCGAGCGACAGCGGCATGATGTCGATGGCGCCCCGCAGGAAGGCGCGTGAGGGAAGCGGGTGTTGGGACATGGACGTTTCTTGCAGGCAGGTAAGTGCGCTCAGGTTGGCAGAAACCCCTGCCCCCTGGCTTGAACAATCTTGCTACTGGCCTTGAGTCGTTTTCACCTGGGAAAGCGGCGCCGCCACCGACTCCAGCGAGCGACGCTCCGCCGCGACGCCCCAGATGGCCTGGACCACGCCCGCCAGCAGCATCAGCGTGGCGCCGAGCAGGTAGCCGAGGAACAGGTTCCAGCGGCTGGCGGACTCGATCAACTGGCCGAACAGCAAGGGCCCGGCGATGCCGCCCAGGCCGGTGCCGAGGGCATAGAAGATGGCGATGGCGAGGGCGCGTATTTCCAGCGGGAAGGTTTCGGCCACCGTCAGGTAGGCGGAGCTGGCCGCCGCCGAGGCGAAGAAGAAAATCACCATCCAGGCGATGGTCTGCCCGGTCGCGTCCAGCAGCTCGCGTTCGAACAGCCAGGCGCTGGCCAGCAGCAGGACGCCGGATATCAGGTAGGTGGCGCTGATCATCAGGCGCCGGCCGAGCCGGTCGAACCAGCGCCCGAGCAGCAGCGGCCCGCAGAAGTTGCCCAGGGCGAAGGGCAGCAGGTACCAGCCCACGCGGTCGGCGGGGATGCCGTAGAAGTCGGTCAGCACCAGCGCGTAGGTGAAGAAGATCGCGTTGTAGAAGAACGCCTGCGCGGTAAGCAGCGTCAGCCCGACCAGCGAGCGTCGCCGGTGGCTGACGAGCAGGGTAGCGATGACCTCGCGCAGCGGCGTGTGGTGGCGGCTGCGCAGGAGCAGCACGGCGTCCGCGCCGACCGGTTCGACGCGGTGTCCCTGCTGGCGCAGGCGCTGCTCGATGCCTTCGACTATTTCCCGCGCGGCTTCCGGCTGGCCGTGGATCAGCAGCCAGCGCGGGCTCTCCGGCAGCCACAGGCGCATCGCCAGGATCACCAGGCCCAGCACCGCGCCGATGCCGAAGCACAGCCGCCAGCCCAGTTCGGGGCCCAGTAGCGCGGGGTCGAGCAGGATCACCGAGCCCACCGCGCCCATCGCGGTGCCGAGCCAGAAGGTGCCGTTGATGGCCAGGTCCACCCAGCCGCGAAAGCGCGCCGGGGTGAATTCCTGGATGGTCGAGTTGATCGCCGAGTATTCCCCGCCGATCCCCGCGCCGGTGAGGAAACGGAACAGCAGGAAACTGGCCAGGTTCCAGGACAGCGCCGTGGCCACCGTGGCGCCGATATAGACCGCGAGGGTGATGAAGAACAGCCGGCGGCGGCCGAGGCGATCGGTGAGCCAGCCGAAGAACAGCGCGCCCAGGACCGCGCCGGCGATGTAGACGCCGCCGGCCAGCCCGATGTCGGCGCTGGACAGCTGCAGCGCCGGGCTCTGCTTCAGCGCACCCGCCACGGCTCCGGCGAGGGTCACTTCCAGGCCGTCGAGCAGCCAGGTGATGCCCAGGGCGATCACCAGCAGCGTGTGGAAGCGCCCCCAGGGCAGGCGGTCCAGGCGCGCCGGCAGGTCGGTGCGCTGGATATCGCCGGGCAGGTGCTGGCGTGAGGGTTCGAGCAGGGTCATCGGGCCGTCTCTTGCGTGGCGGACGTCCGCAAAGGACATCGGCACGACGGTAGAGCGGGGGGCGCGCGGCGGAGTTCAGCCCAGCCGAGCAATGACACCGATACGCTAGTCGGTGCCCAGCAGTTCGCCGAGCGAGCGGGCCAGATCCTCGTGGTGTACCGGTTTCTGGATGACCACGCTGCCCGGCAGCTCCAGCCCCTGCAGCTCGGCATAGCCGGTGAGGAACACCACCGGCAGGTAGGGGAAGCGCTGGCGGGCGATCTTCGCCATTTGCGCGCCGTTGAGTTCGGGCATGGCGAAGTCGGTCAGCAACAGGTCGACGTCGCCATCGAGCATCTCCAGCGCCTGCTGCCCGCTGCTGGCCTGGCGCACGCGGTAGCCGTAGAGGCGCAGGGCGTCGCCGAGCAATTCGCGGACCAGGTCGTCGTCGTCCACCAGCAGGATGTTGCGATCACGCCCGCTGTCGGCCGGCGCCTCCATCGGCTCCAGCGGCCCATCCGCGGCGGAGGGCGAATGCTCCACCGCCGGGAGATAGACGTTCACCTGGGTACCGCGCCCCGGCTCGCTGTCGATGTGCACGCCGCCGCCGGACTGCTTGGCGAAGCCGAACACCTGGGCCAGGCCCAGGCCCGAGCCCTTGCCGATGTCCTTGGTGGTGAAGAAGGGCTCGAAGACCCTGCCCAGCACGTCCTCGTCCATGCCGCAGCCGGTGTCGCGGATCGACAGCACCACGTAGTCCCCGGGCTCGGGATGCTCCGGGCGGCTGGGCTTGTGGGTGATGCGGGTGTTGTGGGTGGAGAGGATCAGCTGGCCGCCGCCGGGCATGGCGTCGCGGGCATTGATGGCCAGGTTGAGGATGATCATCTCGGTCTGGGTCGGGTCGGTCAGCGCCTGCCAGATGCCCTGGTCCAGCTCCAGGCGCACCGAGATGTTGCCGCCCAGGGAACGGCGCAGCAGTTCCTCCAGACCGGCGAGGGTGTCGTTGAGGTTCAGCGGCACCGGTTCCAGGCGCTGGCGGCGGGAAAAGGCGAGCATCTGCGCGGTCAACTTGGCGCCGCGCTCGCCGGCCTCGCGAATGTGCTGCAGGCGCTTGTTGGCTTTTTCCAGGTCACCTTTTGCCAGATCGCGCTCGAGGAAGGTGGCGCCGCTGAGGATCACCGTCAGCAGGTTGTTGAAGTCGTGGGCGACGCCGGCGGTGAGCTGGCCGACCGCCTCCAGGCGCTGCATCTGCTGCAGGGCGGCCTCGATGCGTTCGCGCTCGGCGATCTGCTCGCGCAGCCGCGAGTTGGCCTCGGCCAGGTCCAGTGCGGCTTCGCGCTCACTGGTGATGTCGCGGGCGACCACGTAGAGCAGGGTGTCCTCGGGCACCACCACCCACGACAGCCAGCGCTGCCGCCCGCTGACGTGGCGGATGCGGCCGTCGAAGCGCGCGCTGGTGCCGCCGTGGGCGAGGGCGGCCAGTTCGGTGAGGAAGGACTCCTGGTCCTGCTCGGGCAGCAGTTGCAGCAGCGACATGCGCGAGAGCATCTGGCGCTTGAAACCGAGGATGTTTTCCCACGCCGGATTCAGCGCCACCGGGGTGAGATCGCTGTTGAGCACGGCCAGCAGGTCCTGCGACAGGTCCCAGGAGCGGTCGCGCTCGCGGGTACGGCGTTCGACCCTTTCGCCGAGCATCTCGTTGAGCTGCTCCAGCGCCTGGGTGGCCTTGCGTTGCTGGTGGATGTCCTGCAGCACGCCGGAGAAGCGCACGCAACGGCCATCGACGAACTGCGCCTGGCCGTTGCTGAGCAGCCAGCGCGGCTCCTGGCCGTCCGGCGGCTCGATGCGGAACTCCACGCGGTAGCGGCCGTCGCCTTGCGGGTCCATGGCGTGCTGCACGGCGTCGCGGACCCGTTGGCGGTCCTCGGGATGGATCCCGGTCAGGAACACGTCCATGCTCATCTCGGTGTCCGGCGGCAGGCCGAACAGCGTCTTGCAGCGGTCGTCCCAGAGCAGCAGGCCATCTTCCGGGCGAAGGTCCCAGGTGCCCATGCCGGCGGCGTCGATGGCGATGCGCGCGCGCGCCTCGACGTCGGCCAGGGCCTCTTCGGCGCGCCGGCGGCGCTGGCGTTCCTGCACTTCGGTGAGGGCCCGGCGCACGGCCTTGGGCAGCAGCGAGAGGTTCTTCTTCAGCACATAGTCGGTGGCGCCGAGGCGGATCATCTCCACCGCGTGCTCCTCACCGTAGATGCCGGAAAGGAAGATGAAGGGTACGTCCGGCGCCATGCGCTGGGCGATGGCCAGCACGTGGGTGCCGGAAGAGCCGGGCAGCACGCAGTCGCAGAGGATCAGGTCGAAGCTGTCCTCGTGCAGGGCGTGTTCGACACCGATGTGGTCGAACACGTGCCGTGCGTCGACCTTCATCCCGCTGCGCTCCAGGCGCAACAGGGTCAGCTCGGCATCCATGGCGCTGTCTTCGACGATCAGCAGTTTAAGCGCTACCTCGGGCATCAGCGCTCCATCACGGGTTACGTCTACGGTTCAGACGCAGCGAGCCGGGCGGAGGTTCATTGAGAACCGCCCAGAAGATGCCGAGGTCGGAGATCGCGGTGACGAACTCCTTGAATTCCACCGGCTTGACCACGTACGCGTTGACGCCCAGTTCGTAGGCGCGCTGCAGGTCCGGCTCCTCCCGCGAGGAGGTCAGCATGACGGTGGGGATGCTGCGCAGGTCCGGTGTGTCGCGCACCACCTTGAGCACTTCCAGGCCGTCGACCTTGGGCAGTTTCAGGTCCAGCAGCAGCACCGCCGGGTTGCCGTCGTCGCGCTGGGCATGGGCGCCGCGGCGCAGCAGGTAATCCAGGGCGTCGGCGCCGTCGCGCATGACGATGACTTCGTTGGCCAGCTGGCTGCGTTCCAGGGCCACCAGGGTCAGTTCCAGGTCCCTGGGATTGTCTTCCACCAACAGGATGGGTTTGAGCATGGTGCGTGTGGCTTCCGTTAGTTGGGCTGGGGGTGACGGGGCAAGGCGAAGTGGAAGGTGGCGCCGCGGTCGATCTCGCCTTCGGCCCAGACCCGTCCGTCATGGCGCTCGACGATGCGCCGGACGCTGGCCAGACCGATGCCGGTGCCCTCGAATTCCTCCATCCGGTGCAGGCGCTGGAAGACGCCGAACAGCTTGCTGGCGTAGGTCATGTCGAAGCCCACGCCGTTGTCGCGGATGAATACCTGGGTTTCCTCGGGCGTCTGCTGAGCGCCGATCTCGATGCGCGCCGGGTCACGGTCGCGAGTGTACTTGATGGCATTGGCGATGAGGTTGCGCAGAGCCAGGTTGATGAAGGCCGGGTCGCCGATCACCTTGGGCAGCGTCTGCACCTCCCAGACGATGTGGCGGCCGGCGTAGTCGGGCTGCATTTCGACGCGGATGGTTTCCACCAGCGCGTTGAGGTCCACCTCCGACAGGCGCAGCGCGGAGCGACCCATCTGCGAGAAGGCGAGCAGGTTGTCCACCAGGGTGCCGGCGAAGCCCGCGGCGTCCTCGATGTGCTGAAGGAAGCGGCGGCCGCGTTCGGTCAGCGCCGCGCCTTCGATCTCGCCCAGCAATTCGGCGTAGCCGGCGATATGCCGCAGCGGCGCGCGCAGGTCGTGGGAAACGCTGTAGGAGAAGGCTTCCAGCTCCTTGTTCGAGCGGCGCAGTTCGCCCGCCAGTTGCGCCAGTTCCTCGGCCTTGCGCAGCACGATGCCGAGCACGGCGGTGCGCAGTTCCAGCACGGCGTCGACGATCAGCGGCTCCCAGGGCGCGGAGAAGCCGCGCACTTCCTCCTGCCAGCGTTCGAAGCTGTGGCGCGGGCTGAGCCTGCCCTGCGGGTCGAGGTCCTTTTCCGGGCGTCCGGCCCAGTTCACCGTGCGCGCCTGCTCGGGGCGGAACCACAGCAGGTAGTGCGAGTGGATCTGCGAGATGGCGACGGCGAGCACGCCGGCGGCGTGCTCGGTGAGCTCCGGCAGCTCCTCGATGTCGCGCTGGATGTTGTCGGTGTGGAACACCGTCTCGTCGCCGCGACTGGCCAGCCAGTGCACCAGGGCGTTGACCTGCGCGGCAGGCGGCGTGTCGCCGATCAGCTCGCAGTGCTCGGCGGAGATGATCGCCGCGCCCGTGGCGCCGGCAAAGCCGAGCATCACCTCGGGCAGTTCCAGCAGGCCCTCGCTGATGCTGTCGTGGTCGGCCATGGCCGCGAGCATGCGCACGATGCGCTGGCGCAGGTCCAACAACTGGCGGGTGCTGGCATGGGACTCGCGGGATTCGATCTGCAGCGACAGCACGCTGCCCAGCAGCTCGCACGCGGTGCGCGTCTGGAAGCCGACGGTGCGGGGCTCGCTGTGGTGGCAGGAGATCAGCCCCCAGAGACGGCCATCGACCACGATGGACAGCGACATGGATGCCAGCGTGCCCATGTTGCGCATGTATTGCAGGTGTACCGGCGACACGCTGCGCAGGGCGGCGAAACTCAGGTCCAGCGGCCGGCCGGTGCGCGGATTGTCCGCCGGGACCAGCGGCGAGGGCTGGTAGTTGGCGTCCTCGATCACCCGGATGCGATTGATCCGGTACAGCTCGCGGGCCTGGCGCGGAATATCCGAGGCGGGGAAGCACAGACCCAGGTACTGCGGATAGCCCGCATCGGCCGCCTCGGCGATGACCAGGCCGTTGCCCTCGGCGTCGAACCGATAGGCCTTGACCCGGCCGAAACCGGTGATGCGCTTGAGCTCGCGCACCGAGCGCTGCAGCAGCTCTTCGATGCTGTCGGCCGTGTGCAGGCCGCTGACGAAGGCGCGCACCAGCGGGTAGAAATCGACGTTGGGATCACCGGCCGGACGCGGCCGGCGCGGCTCGAACTCGGCGATCAGTACCTGGTCGTAGCGATGCACCAGGACCGTGGTGCGTCCGCCGGCCGAGGGCCCCAGGCGCAGCCGCACGTCACCGATGTGGAAGGGGAAGATTTCCCCTTCGGGCAGCCGCTCCAGCTGCGCGCGCAGGTCGAAGTCCTCGGCGATCAGCGCCGCGAAGTCGAGCCCCAGCAGCTCGCTGGCGGGGAGGCCAAGCCAGTGCTGCGCGTTCTCGCTGGCCTGGAGGATACGCAGCTCGGCTTCGTCCAGCACCAGCAGGAAGCCCTGGGGCTGGATGCTCCCCGGCAACTGGATGGGTTCCTGGGCACAACGCTCGATGGCTTGGTCGAGGGCGGTGTCGGCGGCGGGCAAGGCGGGCACTCCGGTTGGGACCGGCTCGCGAGCCGGGCGGGCAGAGAGAAATTTCTGACGGCCCTGTATGAAAGCACGTCAGTGTGGCTGTCTTGAGCGGTTTTGGCACTAGTGGCCGTGGGCCATTTTCCGCTCCGTTACGCTCTGGACCGCCTTTTTTGCGCCCGGTTCCCGTCAAGATGTCGCCAGGAATGCCAGCAGGGTGGCTTCCTCGGCGCTCAGGTGCTTGCGCTTGCGGGCCTTGGGCAGGTTGACCAGCTCGCCGGCGAGGAAGGCTTCGATCACCCGCGGATGCACATAGCATTTGCGGCAGATCGCCGGGCTATTGCCCAGCTCGCTCGCGACCTGCCCGATGATCTCCTTGAGCTGCCGGCTGGCGCTCTTCTGGTCCTGCCAGGGCGCCTTGCGGCAGTACTCCAGTGCCAGCGTGCTGCCCGCCCAGGTGCGATAGTCCTTGGCAGTGAAGCCTTCGCCGGCATGCGTGCGCAGGTAGGCGTTGATGTCCCGCGAGTCGATCATGTGCCGCTGGCGCTCCTCGTCCAGGTACTGGAACAACTGCTGGCCGGGCAGTTCCAGGCAGCGCCGGAGGATGCGCGCCAGGCGCGGGTGCTCGATGTCCACGCTGTGTTTCACGCCGCTCTTGCCGCGAAAGGCGAAGCGGATGTGCGCGCCCTGCACCTCGACGTGACGGGTGTCCAGGGTGGTGAGGCCGAAGGAGCGGTTCTGCTTGCGGTAGCGCTGGTTGCCGATGCGGATCAGGGTGCGGTCGAGCAGCTCGACCACCGTGGCCATGACTTTTTCCGGGCCGAGGCCCGGCAGCGCCAGGTGCTGCTGGATCTGCGCACGCAGCGTGGGCAGGTTGGCTCCAAAGCGCAGCAGGCGCTCGTACTTCACGCTGTCGCGAACCTCGGTCCAGCGTGGGTGGTAGCGGTACTGCTTGCGCCCGCGCACGTCGCGCCCGGTGGCCTGCAGGTGGCCCAGCGGGTCGAGGCAGATCCAGACGTCGGCATAGGCCGGCGGGATGGCCAGGCGATTGATGCGCTCGATCTCCGACTCGACGCGGATGCGCTCGCCGCCCGGATCGAAATAGGCGAAGCGCCCACGCAGCCGCCGCCGGCTGATGCCCGGCAGGCTGTCGTCGACGTAGTGCAGGTCGGGGGGCAGGTCCAGCAGCTCTGGCGGTGTGCTCATGCAGGGCTCCTCGGCGATTCTCTCTGAATGGATCGCAGGAAGGCCTTTGTAGTGCCGACTTTTTTCGCGGCCCTTTCCGAACGGCTTATTGCTCGGCCTTGCAGGGAATGGTCGCAAGGCTGGGTAGGAAATTACCCACAACAAGGAATCCTCCTACGCCCACATCAGGAGGCGCTGAGTCTCCGCCGCAAGGTCGCTTTTTAGGATGGCCTCACATGTTTCGTGAACCTGGCTCCAGCAGTAACGCAGGGCTCGCGAAGGACGGAAGGCATCTCTTCAGCGACCCGGCAACGGGGGGAGACGATCATGAACAAGGTATACCGAGTCATCTGGAGCAACGTGCACAGGGCCTGGGTCGTGGTTTCCGAAATGTCCAACAGGAACGGCAAGGGCTGCCGCGCAGAACAACGTTCTCTGGACACTCTCGAGCGTGTCGGCGGCCCTGGCGCCGCAGGCGTCGAGATGATCGTCGCTCGGCTGAGACCCCTGGCGGGCCGAATCTCGGGTGCCTTGGCAGCCGTTCTTCTCGGGCTGTCGAGCGTTGACATGGCTGAAGCAGGCTCGGTGACCACCCTGGGTGGCGGCACATACGACAATGCCAACACCGACTACTACCAGTATTCGTACCGTATTGGCGGCTATACGCCGACACGTGGCTGGGACAACCAGTACGCTTTGGGTTCCTACGTGTCCATTGGCGTCTACGCCTCGACCAAGGTGAACAAGGCCGACGACGCGATCTTCAAACTCGATGGTTACAACGCCAATGGCCGGGGTGGCGGCGTGGCCGTCGGCGACAGCTCCAGCGTTGTCGGCGAGACCGGCGTGGCGCTGGGCGCGCATTCCCAGGCGCTGCGCAACTTCTCGATGGCGCTGGGCGGCAACTCCCTGGCAAACGGGCTGGGCTCCATCGCCACCGGCCGCGAGGCGAATGCCCTGGGTAACTACAGCATTGCTCATGGTTTCGTCGCCACCGCCAGCGGCACGGGTTCCATAGGCATGGGCCAATCGTCGACGGCCAGCGGGCTGCGCTCCATCGCCATCGGGACCTCCAGTCAACTGAGCGCGTCGGGCAGCACCGCGGCCGATGCAACTGTCCTCGCTCAGGCTGCCAGCGCCTCGGGTACGGACGCAGTCAGTATCGGTACGGGGGCGACCAGCGCTGCCGACGCCAGTCTGGCGCTGGGCAATGGGGCTGCGGCCACGGGCGCAGCTACCCGCGGCGTCGCTCTCGGCAACAGCGCGAAGGTCTCCGCCACCAGCGGTGTCGCCATCGGTGACGGCTCCCAGGCTGCTGCGGCCAATGCCTTGAGCATCGGGGCGGGCAACCAGGTTTCCGGCGCCGGCTCCGTCGCCCTGGGCAATGGCAATCAGGTGCAAGGCGATGCCAGCGCGGTGATTGGTAACAACAATGCCGTCGCCGCCGGCCAGAGCGATGTATTCGCTCTGGGCAACAATATTGTCGGCTCCCTTGGCAACTCCGTCGCGCTGGGAAGCAACTCGACCCTCAGCGCAAGTGCCGACTCCTCTACCGCAGGCATGGGTACCTACACTGGCACGTCCCTGGGCGGAAATGCCTACAGCTTTGCCGGTGCAGCACCGGTGGGGGTGGTCAGCATGGGCGCGCAGGGGGCCGAACGCCGCGTGCAGCATGTGGCTGCTGGCCTCCTGTCGAGCGGCAGCACTGACGCCGTGAACGGTTCGCAGTTGTTTGCCACCAACCAGCAGACGACCTTGAACAGTAACGACATCGTTAGCCTGGACAGCCGCATGACGGGTGCCGAGACCGGCATCGGCAACCTGGATACTCGCGTCACGGGTACCGAGGGGAGACTGGCGGTGAACTCTGCCAGCATTGAGAGCCTGGATGGCCGGGTTGCCAATGTGGAGAGCGACGGCGCAGGTTTCGCCAGCCAGATCGGCGTGCTGCAACAGGATGCTCTGCAATGGAACGCTGCCCTCGGAGCCTTCGACGCCAGTCATGGCGGCGCCACGGAGCAGCGAATCACCAACGTCGCCGCCGGACAACTCGACGCGGGCAGTTCGGACGCTGTCAACGGCAGTCAGCTGCACGCCACCAATGAGCAGGTGGCAAGCAATACCAGCGGAATCACCAGCCTGGATGGTCGTCTGGCCACGGCCGAGCAAGGCCTCGGCGGCTTGGGCGGCCGCGTGACGGCGGTGGAGGGCGAGGTTGCCGGCCATTCGAGCAGCATCGGCAGCCTGGATGGCCGTATGTCCAGTGTCGAGGGTGGCGTTGCGGGGCTGGATGATCGTCTGGGTACGCTTGCAGGCGATGTGGCGGGCCACACCGGCAGTATCACCAGCCTGGACGGTCGGCTGAGCAACGCTGAAAGCGGCGTGGCGGCCAATGCCGGCGATATCGCCACTCTTCAGCAGCATGCACTGCAGTGGAGCGCGGCCATCGACGCGTTCGATGCGTCCCACGCCTCGGGCCAGGCGCAGAAGATCAGCAACGTGGCCGCAGCCGAGCTGAGTGCTCAGAGCACCGATGCGGTCAATGGCGGACAGCTGTTCGCGACCAATGAGCAGGTGTCTGGCAATGCCGCGAGCATCACCAGCCTGGATGGGCGGGTGACCTCGGTGGAAGGTGGCGTGGACAGCCTCGATGGTCGCGTCAGCACCATCGAAGGCGGCATTGCCGGCAACTCCGACAGCATCACCAGCCTCGACGGCCGCATGAGCGCAACGGAGAGCGACGTGGCGACCAACACCGGCGATATTGCTTCCCTGCAGCAGAATGCTCTGCAATGGAATTCCACCGTTGGCGCATTCGACGCGTCTCATGGCTCGGGCCAGGCTCAGAAGATCACCAACGTGGCTGCCGCCGAACTGAGTGCGCAGAGCACCGACGCGGTCAATGGCGGGCAACTGTTCGCCACCAATGAACAGGTGGCTAGCAACACTGCCAGCATCACCGGCCTGGATGGTCGGGTGAGTACAGTGGAGGGCAGTGTGGTCGACCTCGATGGCCGCGTCGGCACCATCGAAGGCGGCATCGCCGGCAACTCCGATAGCATCGTCAATCTGGATGGACGCGTGAGCAGCGTGGAGAGCGGCGTGAGCGATCTGGATGGGCGCATGACCACGGCCGAAGACAACATCATCGGCATCCAGGGTGGCATGGCCAGTCTGGCTGACCGTATCGGCAGCATCTTCGAAGCCGGTACCCGCTACTTCCGCTCCAACTCCACCGGGCCGGACGCCCAGGCCGTCGGCCAGGACTCCATCGCCATTGGCAGCGGTGCAGTCGCGAGCCACGGCGGGAGCATCGCCCTGGGCGCGGGTTCCCGTGCAGACGGCAGCACCCTGGACAACTCGGCCTATATGGTCGGCGGTGCTGCCAGCGGTGAAGTGAACCTGGGCGAGCGCCGGGTCACCGGCCTGGCGGCGGGAGCGGAGGACAGCGATGCGGTCAACGTGGCGCAACTGAAGGCCGTGGCCGACAGTGCCGCCTCCAGCGCAATAGCCGATGCGGTGCAATACGACGGCGGCGCGCATGATCGGATCACCCTGAGCGGCGCCGTCTACGATAGCGGCACTGGCAAGGGTGGCAGCCGTATTACCAACCTGGCCCGTGGCGAATCCGACAGCGATGCGGTGAACATGGCTCAGCTCAAGGAGACTCATGTCCGCATCGATGGTATCGACAGCCGTGTGAGCAACATCGAAGGCAGTATCACCTCGATCAACAACGGCGGCGGCATCAAGTACGTTCGCACGCAGTCGAGCAAGGCTGACGCCGCGGCCAGCGGTGTCGACTCGGTGGCGATCGGCCCGCAGGCCCAGGCATCCGGAAACGGTTCCCTGGCCATGGGTGACAATGCGGTCGCCAGCGCCGACGGTAGCGTAGCCATCGGTCGTGGTGCCACCGATGGCGGTCGCGGTGCCGAGAGTTACACCGGCCGATACTCCGGGGCTGCCAATAGTTCGGCTGGGACCCTGTCAGTGGGCAATGCGGCCATCGGTGAGACTCGCACCATCAGCAATGTTGCCGACGGCAAAGAGTCGACCGACGCCGTCAACCTGCGCCAGCTCGATGGTGCAGTAGCAGAGTCGAAGGCCTACACCGACAGCAGCGTGAAGGCGATCAATTCCATGAATGCCGATGTCGGCAATCGGGTCAACGCCGTCGAAGCCGACGTGAACAAGGTCCGTAACGGCACGGACGGGATGTTCCAGGTCAACAACACCAGCGAGCTTGCCAAGCCCGCGGCGACCGGCAAGAACTCCGTCGCCGGTGGCGCTGGCGCTGCGGCTTCGGGCGATGGCAGCACCGCGCTGGGGCAGAACGCCAAGGCGAGTGGCAGGAACTCCGTCGCGGTGGGTGCCAACTCGGTGGCCGAGCGCGATAACAGTGTTGCCGTCGGCAGTCGTGGTGCAGAACGGCAGATCACTCATGTGGCCGCAGCGACGCAGAATACCGATGCCGTCAATCTGGGGCAGATGAACCAGGCGATAGCCAATATCACCAACGATGCCAACGCCTATACCGACAAGCGCTATTCGGCCCTCAAGCGTGATATGGACAGGATGGACGATCAGCTCAGTGCCGGTATCGCCGGTGCGGTCGCCATCGCGAGCCTGCCGCAGCCCATAGGCAACGGAGGAAGTACCACCGCCGTGGGCATGGGTGCCTTCAACGGCCAGGCTGCTGTTTCCGTCGGTGTGTCGCACATCAGTAATGATGGCAAGTGGTCGACCAAGGCGGGCGGCAGTACCGATACGCAGGGCACGTTCACCCTCGGAGTCGGAGTGGGGTACAACTGGTAAGGCGCTGGCACCTCGGTTGCACGGAGCTCAATGCCCCCGAGCCCGAAGGGCCTCGGGGGCAATCTGCATTCGTCGAGATCATTTTCCGGGTGCCAGGTTCGCAGCCGCCAGCAGGCGAGGATCAGCGCCGCCGAACAGCGTGCGCAGGTAGGCCTCCTGGCACCGCAGGCCATGGCGCACCAGCCAGTCGCGACCGCCTGGGAGCGTGCGCAGCAGGCGGTGGAAAAGATAACGCGGCGGTGCGCTCAGCAGCGGATACCAGGGCAGGCCGCCGCTGGGCAGGCCAAGGGCGCGGCGGCCCTGGGCATCGATGAAGGTGCTGGCGATGCTCAGGTGGATGGCGCGATTCAGGCGGCCGCGCAGCCAGGCGAAGTTGGCGTAGTGGCGTTGCAGCGGTTCATCCACCAGGGCTGATCCGAGGGCGCGGCTGCTGTCGTCCGGCGGAGCCTGGGACAGCAGGTTGTGGTATAGCGCGCGAATTGCCTCGTTCTCGCTTGCGTGGAGCCAGTGCTCCTCGACGCCCATCAGCCAGGCGATGTAGCGCCAGAGGTGGAGGATGGCCTCGCGTTCGCTGCGGCTCACGACAACGCCCAGCATGCGCTGGCCGATCAGGAAGATCGCCGAGAAGGCCAGATAGGTCGCGTGCATGTCGCCCTGATTCACCGGCAGGCCATAGTGCGCGAAATCCCAGTCCTCCCGCTGCGAGATCCGCCGTCGAACCAGCGCGTGGACCAGCCGCACGTGCAGCGTGCTGCGATACCCCGCGGCGCCGCGCGCCATGCCGCCGGGACGGGTGCAGTCGATCCACCATTTGGTGGTCTCGGCGATGCGCCGCTGCGGGCCTTTCTCCAGTGCGCCCGTGAGCACCAGGGTACGGTTGATCCCGGAGGCCTGGTAGCCGGCGAGCAAGCCCAGATCACGCAGTACGCGCATGCCGGTCAGCCCGGATAGACCGCAGGCGCGAGCGCCTTCGTCGAGGAGTCGGGTGTCGACCCACTCGGGCAGCGCCTCGGCCTTGGCAAAGAAGGCCTTCAGTGCCGCGGGTGCTTCGGGGGTGGCGGCGATGCCCCGGCTCAACGCCTGTTCGTAAAGGCGCATGCCAGTACCGAGGCCGACTTCGAACATCCATTCCAGCAGAGCATCCATGGGCGCATCGCCCACCGTGAGGGATTCGCCAATCGACTGCCAGGTCGCGGCATCCGGTTCGCTCGGACCCTTGAGGAAACGCTTGACCGGCGCTGCGGTGCGCCGCGCGCGCGGCAGGTCCGCGCCGTGGCGGGCAGGCAGGGGAGTGATGCTCATCGATTCATACCTTGGTTTAGTTGCCGGGTGGATTCGTCGAATTACGCTATTGCGAGTATTTGCTCGCATTCAACTCGCATCCGGCTCGCACCAGGAGACAGGCATGAGGAAGCAACCCACGCAGCAGCGCGCCAGCGAGATGGTCGCGGTGCTGGTCGAGGCGGCAGCGCTGGAGATTGGCGAGCGCGGCCTGGACGGCCTGACCACCAACCACGTGGCGCGGCGCGCCGGGGTCAGCGTCGGCTCGCTTTACCAGTACTTCGCCAACAAGGAAATGATCGTCGAGGCCCTGCTGATGCAGCGCGCCGGCAGCCTGATGAAGGTGGTGCGCGAGCGTTTCGCGCCGCTGCTCGGCGCGGACATCGGCAGCGTCACCCGCGCGGTGCTGGAGGGAATTTTCGAGCAAGTGGAGGGCGACGCGGCGCAGCGCGAGCTGCTGCGGCACTGGCACCGGCTCAATTCGGCGCCAGTGTTCCAGTCTCTGGAGCAACAGATGATGGAGGTGTGCCGGCAATACCTGATGCGCCACTTCGACGACTACCGCATCGACAACCTGCCGGCCGTGTTGTTCGTAGTGATCAACTCCGTGCAGTACACCACCGCGCGCTATCTGAGCGAGGCGCAGCCATTGCTGGGGCGCGAGGAGGTGATCGATACGCTGGCGCGGATGGTCGAGTCGCTCTGCGCGCCTCGCCCCCGGCCAAACCTGTAGGAGCGAGCTTGCTCGCGAACAGCCCAACTCCGGAGCCATTCGGTT
>NZ_JBGLYK010000370.1:0-3048 GCF_047304025.1 Pseudomonas sp. Pseusp97
TCGCCGGCATTGCTGGGCGTAGCCAATGTGCGCGGGACGCTGGTGGCCTGCATTTCCCTGGCGGAGCTGCTCGGCCTCGACACCCGTACAGCGGCGCGGGATGGCGCCCGTATCGTGCCGCGCATGCTGATCCTGGCGGCGGTCGGCGGGCCGATCATCTCGCCGGTGGACGAAGTGGACGGCATTCACGAGCTGGACGAAAAGGCCGTGGTCGAGGCTTCGTCGCAGAGTCACGCCGCCAATGACCGCTTCACCCGCGGCGTGATGCAGTGGCGCCGCCGCAGCATCCGCCTGCTCGACCAGGAAGCCCTGCTCGACGCCGCCACCCGGAGCCTCGCATGACCCCGGAGCAGATGAAGGACGCATCGATGCTGGACCTGTTCCGCCTGGAGGCGGAGGCTCAGACGCAGGTGCTGGTGCAGGGCCTGATGGCGCTGGAACGCAACCCGACCCAGGCCGACCAGCTCGAAGCCTGCATGCGCGCCGCGCACTCGCTCAAGGGCGCGGCGCGGATCGTCGGGCTGGATGCGGGCGTGCAGGTCGCCCATGTGATGGAGGACTGCCTGGTCGGCGCCCAGGAAGGGCGCCTGCTGCTGGGCTCCGGGCATATCGACGCGCTGCTGGCCGGCACCGATATCCTCCTGCACATCGCCGATGCCGCGCCCGAGCGGGCCGAGCAGGCGCAACAGGGCGTGCCGGGCATGGTCGAGCGCCTGCAGGCCTTGCTGTCGGGCAAGACGCCGGCCCAGCCCGCGCCGCCGGCGGCGATACCCGTCGAACCGGTTCCGCCGCCTAAGGATGCACCTGCACAAGCCCCGTCGGCTCCCGCCGAACGTCCCCAGCGGCGTCGCTCCAGCGATAGCGATGAAGCCGGCGAACGGGTGCTGCGGGTGACCGCCGAGCGCCTGAACCAGTTGCTCGATTATTCCAGCAAGTCGCTGGTGGAGTCCCAGCGCCTGAAGCCGCTGCTCGATTCGCTGCAGCGTCTGAAGCGCATCCAGGCCAGCGCCAGCCGTGTGCTGGACGGTGCGCGGGATGCCGCCAACACGGCCAACCTCGACGCCGAGGCGCAGGCCTACCTGGCCGACGCGCGCCGCCTGGTCGGCGAATGCCAGCAACTGCTCAGCGAGCAGATCGCCGAGCTGGACGAATTCAGCTTCAAGGCCGGGCAACGCGCCCAGTCGCTCTACGACACGGCGCTGTCCTGCCGCATGCGGCCGTTCTCCGACGTGCTCTCCGGGCAGGCGCGGATGGTCCGCGACCTCGGCCGCTCGCTGGGCAAGACGGTGCGCCTGGATATCCAGGGCGCCACCACCCAGGTCGACCGCGACGTGCTGGAAAAGCTCGAAGCGCCACTGACCCACCTGCTGCGCAATGCCGTCGACCACGGTATCGAGTCCGCCGAAGTGCGAGCGCGCCACGGCAAGCCGGAGGAGGGCACGATCCAGCTGCTGGCCCGCCACCACGCCGGCATGCTGGTGCTGGAGCTGCGGGACGATGGCGGCGGCGTCGACCTCGACCGCCTGCGCAGCGCCATCGTGCGTCGCCAATTGTCCACCGAGGAAACCGTGGCGCGCCTCACCGAAGAGGAACTGCTGAGCTTCCTGTTCCTGCCCGGCTTCAGCATGCGCGAGCAGGTCACCGAGGTGTCCGGCCGCGGCGTCGGCCTCGACGCCGTGCAGCACATGGTGCGCCTGCTGCGCGGCAGCATCCGCATGGAGCAGGTGAGCGGGCAGGGCGCGCGTTTCCACCTGGAAGTGCCGCTGACGCTGTCCGTGGTGCGCAGCCTGGTCGTCAGCATCGGCGGCGAAGCCTACGCCTTCCCGCTGGCGCACATCGAACGCATGCGCCGCCTGGCGCCGGACGAGATCGTCCAGCTCGAAGGCCGCCAGCAGTTCTGGCACGAGGGCCGGCACGTCGGCCTGGTCTCCGCCAGCCAGCTGCTGCAGCGCCCCGACGGCGAAGCGGCGCCGGACGAGATAGCGGTGGTGGTGATCCGCGAGCGCGACAGCGCCTACGGCGTGGCGGTGGAGAAATTCATCGGCGAGCGCACCCTGGTGGTGGTGCCGCTGGATGCCCGCCTGGGCAAGGTGCAGGACGTCTCCGCCGGCGCCCTGCTGGACGACGGCACGCCGGTGCTGATCCTCGACGTCGAAGACATGCTGCGCTCGGTGGAAAAGCTCCTCGCCACCGGTCGCCTGGAACGCATCGACTCCACCGGCCGCCTCAGCGGCCCGGCGCGCAAGCGCGTGCTGGTGGTTGACGACTCGCTGACCGTGCGCGAACTGGAGCGCAAGCTGCTGCTGGGGCGCGGCTATGATGTCGCCGTGGCGGTGGACGGCATGGACGGCTGGAACGCCCTGCGCTCGGAGCATTTCGACCTGGTCATCACCGATATCGACATGCCGCGCATGGACGGCATCGAGCTGGTCACCCTGATCCGCCGCGACACCCGCCTGCAATCGCTGCCGGTCATGGTGGTGTCCTACAAGGATCGCGAAGAAGACCGCCGGCGCGGCCTGGATGCCGGCGCCGACTATTATCTGGCCAAGGCCAGCTTCCACGACGAGGCCCTGCTGGATGCGGTGGTCGACCTGATCGGGAGTGCACAGGGATGAGGATAGGGATAGTCAACGACATGCCCCTGGCGGTGGAGGCGATGCGTCGCGCGCTGGCCTTCGAGCCGGCGCACCGCGTCGTCTGGGTCGCCGCCAACGGCGCCGAGGCCATCGAGATGTGCGCCGCGCACAAGCCCGACGTGGTGCTGATGGACCTGCTGATGCCGGTGATGGATGGCGTCGAGGCGACCCGCCGGATCATGGCGCAGAGCCCCTGCGCGATCATCGTCGTCACGGTGGACCTGGAGCGCAACATGAGCCGGGTGTTCGATGCCATGGGCAACGGCGCGGTGGATGCGGTGAACACCCCGGTGATGGGCAGCGGCGACCCCGCCGAAGCCGCCCGCCCGCTGCTGCGCAAACTGCAGAACCTGGCGTGGCTCAACGCACCGCAGGACAGCCGCCCGGTCGCCAGCGCGCCGCTGGTGCG
>NZ_JBGLYK010000371.1:0-3026 GCF_047304025.1 Pseudomonas sp. Pseusp97
GGGCTTGCTCGCGAACACGCCCGGCTCCGAAGTGGCAGGCGTAAATCGTTCGCGAGCAAGCTCGCTCCTACGAAAAGCCCGCATGCCCGCAAGCTTGAAAGTGGAATGCGAATAGCCAGAAACAAAAAAGCCCGGTCATTCGACCGGGCTTTTTCCTGAGCCTCAGCTGCGCGGCAATCAGAACGCCGGAACGACAGCGCCCTTGTACTTCTCGAGGATGAACTGCTTCACCTCGGGGCTGTGCAGGGCGGCGGCCAGCTTCTGCATGGCGGCGCTGTCCTTGTTGTCCGGGCGGGCAACCAGGATGTTCACGTAGGGCGAGTCGGCGCCTTCGATGGCCAGCGCATCCTTGGTGGGGTTCAGCTTGGCTTCCAGGGCGTAGTTGGTGTTGATCAGGGCGAGGTCGACCTGGGTCAGCACGCGCGGCAGGGTGGCCGCTTCCAGCTCACGCACCTTGATGTTCTTCGGGTTGGCGACGATGTCCTTCGGGGTGGCGGTGATGGACTTGTTGTCCTTGAGCTTGATCACACCGGCCTTGTCCAGCAGCAGCAGCGCGCGGCCGCCGTTGGTGGCGTCGTTGGGGATCACCACGGTGGCGCCGGAGGGCAGCTCTTCGAGCTTCTTGAACTTGGTGGAGTAGGCGCCCAGCGGCTCGATGTGCACGCCGGTGACGGCGACCAGGCTGGTGCCCTTGGTCTTGTTGAACTCATCCAGGTACGGCTGGTGCTGGAAGAAGTTGGCGTCCAGGCGCTTCTCGGCGACCTGGGTGTTGGGCTGCACGTAGTCGGTGAATTCCTTCACTTTCAGCTCAACCCCTTCCTTGGCCAGGATGGGTTTGACGAAGTTGAGGATCTCGGCGTGCGGCACCGGGGTGGCGGCGACGGTCAGGCTGTCGGCGGCCTGGGCCAGCGGGGCGGCGATGACGGCGGCGGCAGCGAACGCGGCGAACAGTTTCTTCATGCTTGGCTCCTTGGTCGGCCCGCATCCGGCGGGCCTTGCGGTTATTTGCGGGAGTAGTGGACCACCAGCTTGTCGCCGACGGTCTGCAGGATCTGGACGAGGACCACCAGCATCACCACGGTGAGCAGCATCACGTCGTCCTGGAAGCGTTGGTAGCCGTAGCGGATCGCCAGGTCGCCGAGTCCGCCGGCGCCGACCACACCGGCCATCGCGGTGTAGGACACCAGGGTGATGGCGGTGACGGTGATGGCGGCGATGATGCCCGGACGGGCTTCGGGCAGCAGGGCGTTCCAGATGATCTGGCGGGTGCTCGCGCCCATGGCCTGGGTGGCTTCGATGATGCCCTTGTCCACCTCGCGCAGCGCGGTTTCCACCAGGCGTGCGAAGAACGGCGTGGCACCCACCACCAGCGGCGGGATGGCCCCGGCGACGCCCAGCGAGGTACCGACCAGGATCACCGTGAGCGGGATCAGCACGATCAGCAGGATGATGAACGGCAGCGAGCGCAGCACGTTGACGATGAACGCCAGCACGCCGTAGATGCCGCGGTTGGCGAACAGCTGGCGCGGCCCGGTGAGGAACAGCAGCACGCCCAGCGGCAGGCCGAGGATGACGGTGAACAGCAGCGAGCCGCCGAGCATCCAGAAGGTGTCGAGGCTGGCCTGGAGGATTTCCGACCAATCAATATTTACGAAGAAGTCGCTCATGGGCGCAGCACCTCCACATGGACGTCGGCCGCGTTGAGCTGCGCCAGCGCGGCTTCGATGTCACCGCCCACCAGCGACAGGGTGAGCTGGCCGTAGGGCTGGTCCTTGATGCGGTCGATGCGCCCGGCAAGGATGCTGTAGTCCACGCCGGTCTGGCGCGCGACGGTGCCCAGCAGCGGCGCGTAGGTCGCTTCGCCGCGGAAGGTCAGGCGCAGGATGCGGCCCGGCACGTGGGCGAAGTCGTCGTGCTGCTCCTCTTCATCCACGCGCTCGGCCTCGAAGACGAAGCGGCGGGTGGTCTCGTGCTGCGGATGGAGGAACACGTCGGCGACCTCGCCCTGTTCGACGATGCGCCCGGCGTCCATTACCGCCACCTGGTCGCAGACCCGACGGATCACGTCCATCTCGTGGGTGATCAGGACGATGGTCAGCTTCAGCTCGCGGTTGATCTCGGCCAGCAGTTGCAGGACCTGCCCAGTGGTTTGTGGGTCGAGGGCGCTGGTGGCCTCGTCGCAGAGCAGGATGGTCGGCCGGCAGGCCAGTGCGCGGGCGATGCCGACGCGTTGCTTCTGGCCGCCGGAGAGCTGCGCCGGGTACTTGCGGGCGTGGTCCTTGAGGCCGACGCGCGCGAGCAGTTCGTCCACCCGTGCGGTGATCTCGGCGGCGCTGTAGGTGCCGGCGAGCCTCATCGGCATGGCGATGTTGTCGGCGACGGTCTTGGAGGCCAGCAGGTTGAAGTGCTGGAAGATCATCCCGACGCGCTGGCGGAAGCGGCGCAGGCCGTCGGCGTCCAGGGCGGTGATGTCTTCGCCGTCGATGACGATGCGTCCGCCGCTGGGTTCTTCCAGGCGGTTGATCAGGCGCAGCAGGGTGCTCTTGCCGGCGCCGGAATGGCCGATCAGGCCGAACACCTGGCCGCCCTCGATGGACAGGCGGGTCGGCTGCAGGGCCGGGATATCGCGTCCGGCGACGCGATAGGTCTTGTGGACGTCGTGGAATTCGATCACTTAGCGAACCTTGTGGGTACGGGGAGGCGCCGTTCGCTGCCGGGGCCGTCGGATGAACAGGCGTAGGCAACGAGCGTAGGCGGTCAGCCAAAACCGCGCATTTTAACCTGCTTTTTTATGGCTGATTAATCTTTGTTCAGCTAAGAACGGAACAAAAGGAAATAAAGGGCGCCGCGAACGGGCGCCCTTGGGGGCTCAAGGCGTGCAGTTCGGCTGGGCGGGCGGAACGGCCGGAACAGCGGGCTTCTGCAGGCCGCTCACGTCGGCGGCGACGCCGGGGGCGCGGGGCATCAGCGAGCGGGCGCGGGTCAGGGCGGTGGTGGCGCCGTTGACGTCGCCCTTGGCCAGGGCC
>NZ_JBGLYK010000372.1:0-2974 GCF_047304025.1 Pseudomonas sp. Pseusp97
GGTGCGGGCGCGGCAGCGGGAACCGGCGGCTTGACGGGAGCCGGCGCCGCCACTGCGGGTGTCGCCGCCTGGGTCGGCTCGCCCACCATGTTCTGCGGCGCGCTGAACACCTTCAGACAGGTTCCACAACGCACAGCCCCACTGGCCGCGCCCAGTTGCGCCGCGTTGACGCGGAAACGGGTCTGGCAATGGGGGCACTGTGTGATGAAGCTGTCGCTCATGCGGCGGTCCGGCGGAAAAAATCTGGCGGTTAGTCTAACTCAAGCCCCGTACGGCGGGCACTCAGCGGCGGCGGCCGCTGATGCGGATCCATCCGTCGCGCTCGGCGGTCGGGTCGAGGTCGAAGGCGTCTGCATAGGCGGCGCGCACTTCCTCGGCCTGCTCGGCGAGGATGCCCGAGAGGGCCAGCTGGCCACCGGGTTTCACCAGGCCGGTGAGCTGCTCTGCCAATGTGACCAGCGGACCGGCCAGAATGTTCGCCACCAGCACGTCCGCCTGCACCTTGGGCAGATCGGCGGGCAGGTAGACGGGGAACTTCGCCGGGTCGATGCCGTTGCGCGAGGCGTTGTCGCGGGAGGCTTCCAGCGCCTGCGGGTCGATGTCGGTGCCGACGGCCTGTTCGGCGCCCAGCAGCAGCGCGGCGATGGCGAGGATGCCCGAGCCGCAGCCGAAATCCAGCACCTGCTGGCCGGCCAGCTCCTGGCCGTCGAGCCATTCCAGGCACAGCGCGGTGGTCGGGTGGGTGCCGGTGCCGAAGGCCAGGCCCGGGTCGAGCAGCAGGTTCACCGCGTCCGGCTCCGGTGCGTCGTGCCAGCTGGGGACGATCCACAGGCGGCGGCCGAAGCGCATCGGCTTGAAGTTGTCCATCCAGCTGCGCTCCCAGTCCTGGTCCTCGATGCGCTCGATCTGGTGCTCCGGCAGTGCGCCGCCGGTGAGCAGGGACAGATGGGCGAGCAGCGCCGTCTCGTCGGTATCGGCCTCGAACAGCGCGAGCAGGTGGGTATGGCTCCACAGCGGGGTGGTGCCCAGGTCCGGCTCGAAGATCGGCTGGTCTTCTGCATCCATGAAGGTCACGGAGACGGCGCCGACTTCCAGCAGCGCATCTTCATAGGTTTCCGCCTGATCCGGGGTGATGGCGAGTCGGACTTGAAGCCAGGGCATGGGGCGGTACCTCGATCGTGCCGGGATGGAGCTGGAAAAGACAACGGACCGCCTGGGCGGCCCGCAGATAAAGGCGGCAAGCTTACTGCACGGCACCCTGCCATGCCAGCGTGCAGGGCCGCAAAGCACAAGGGCCGCCCGGAGGCAGCCCTTGTGGTGGAGCGAGGCGGAGCAGGGCAGGCTTAGTGCTTGTCCATGCCCAGCTTCTTCTCCAGGTAGTGGATGTTCACGCCACCCTTGCAGAACTCCTTGTCGCGGACCAGCTCCTTGTGCAGCTCGGTGTTGGTCTTGATGCCATCGACGATCAGCTCGTCCAGCGCATTACGCATGCGCGCCATGGCCTCATCGCGGTCCTTGCCGTAGGTGATGATCTTGCCCACCAGCGAGTCGTAGTTCGGCGGTACGGCGTAGCCGCTGTACAGGTGCGAATCCACACGCACGCCGTTGCCGCCCGGTGCGTGGAAGTGCTTCACCTTGCCGGGGCTCGGCATGAAGGTCTTCGGGTCTTCGGCGTTGATCCGGCATTCCAGCGCATGGCCACGGATGACCACGTCTTCCTGCTTGATCGACAGCTTGTTGCCCGAGGCGATGCTGAGCATCTCCTTGACGATGTCGATACCGGTGACCATCTCCGACACCGGATGCTCCACCTGTACGCGGGTGTTCATCTCGATGAAGTAGAAGCGGCCGTTCTCGTAGAGGAACTCGAAGGTACCGGCGCCACGGTAGCCGATTTCCACGCAGGCCTGGACGCAACGGGCCAGCACTTCGGCGCGGGCCTTCTCGTCGATGCCCGGGGCTGGGGCTTCTTCCAGCACCTTCTGGTGACGGCGCTGCAGCGAGCAGTCGCGATCGCCCAGGTGGATGGCGTTGCCCTGGCCGTCGGAGAGGACCTGGACTTCCACGTGGCGCGGGTTGGTCAGGAACTTCTCCAGGTAGACCATCGAGTTGCCGAAGGCCGCGCCCGCTTCGGTGCGGGTCAGCTTGGCGGACTTGATCAGGTCTTCTTCCTTGTGCACGACGCGCATGCCGCGACCACCACCGCCACCGGCGGCCTTGATGATCACCGGGTAGCCAACCTCGCGGGCAATCGCCAGCGCGGTTTCCTCGTCTTCCGGCAGCGGGCCGTCGGAGCCCGGCACGGTCGGCACGCCGGCTTTCTTCATGGCGTCCTTGGCGGACACCTTGTCACCCATCAGGCGGATGACGTCGGCGCTGGGGCCGATGAAGGTGAAGCCCGAGCGCTCGACCTGCTCGGCGAAGTCGGCGTTCTCGGCGAGGAAGCCGTAGCCGGGGTGGATACCCACGGCGCCGGTGACCTCGGCCGCGGCGATGATCGCCGGGATGTGCAGGTAGGACTGCGCGGCCGGGGCCGGACCGATGCAGACCGCTTCGTCGGCCAGCGACAGGTGCATCAGCTCGCGGTCGGCGGTCGAGTGCACGGCCACTGTCTTGATGCCCAGCTCCTTGCACGCGCGCAGGATGCGCAGCGCGATTTCGCCGCGGTTGGCGATCAGTACTTTTTCCAACATCGCAGGTTCCCCGCGGTTTAAACGATGGTGAACAGGGGCTGGTCGAACTCGACCGGCTGGCCGTTCTCCACGAGGATCTGACCGATCACGCCGCTGGTCTCGGCCTCGATGTGGTTCATCATCTTCATGGCTTCGACGATGCAGAGGATGTCGCCTTTCTTCACGCTCTGGCCGACTTCGACGAAGTTGGCGGAGGTCGGCGAGGCGGCGCGGTAGAAGGTGCCGACCATCGGCGAGCGCACGGCGCCGGCGAGGTTCTGGGCAGCCGGGGCGGCTTCGGC
>NZ_JBGLYK010000373.1:0-2936 GCF_047304025.1 Pseudomonas sp. Pseusp97
CAGGCGCACCGTCCAACCACTGGCGCGGGCGCGCCAGAGCAGGTGCCCACCCTGCCAGGCGGCCAGGCGTCGTGCCGGGGGCAGGGCTTCCGGCAGCCAGGCCCGCGCCTGCGGGTCGTAGCCTCGCAGGTCCAGGCGCAGTTCACCGCGGGCCGAGCTGAGCGACAGCTCCAGCGCGGCGTGCGGATGGCGCGCCAGCGCCCCTTCCAGCAAGGCATCCAGGGCTTCGCCCAGCGCATCCGGCCAGCTTTCCAGCGGCCAGGTGCCGCTCTGCGGCAGGCTCAGGTGCAAGCCGGGCCAACGTGCGCGCCACTGTGCGGCGAGGCGCGCCAGTTCAACCGCCAGCACCAGGTATTGCGGATCGTCATGGGGTTCGCTGCGCAGCAGGGCTGCCGGCAGCAGAGGCGGTTGCAGGGCAGGTATCGGCGTAGCGAAGGCGGGAAGGCTCATGGTGCTCTCCGAAAATGCGCTCAATTCAGGCGACCTGGCGGCGCAGCGGCAGGTCGATGCTGGCCAGGAAACCGCCGTCGGGATGGTTGCTCAGGCGCAGCCGCCCGTGGTGGCGCTCGATGGCGCGGCGGGCGATGGCCAGCCCCAGGCCATGGCCGGGGCTGTTCTGGTTGGGAGCGCGGAAGAAGGGTTCGCCCAATTGCGCCAGGTGATCTTCGCCGGCGCCGGGGCCGTGGTCGCGCACGCTGATGTGCAGGCGTTCGCCGTCGATCCGCGCCTGCACCTGCAGCGGCTGCTCCGCCGGGTTGAAGCGCAGGGCGTTGCGCAGCAGGTTGTCGAGGGCGCGTTCGAGCATGTCCGGCCAGCCGTCCAGAGCGAGTTGCGGGGCGACGTCGAGCTGGATGTCCTGTTCCGGGTAAAGCAGTTGCGCATCGTTGCGCAGGCGCTCGAATAGCGGCAGCAGGTCGACGCGGCTGGTCGGGCCGGGCTCGGCGTCGAGGCGGGCGAGGGCGAGGATTTCACCGATCAGCGCTTCCAGGCGGTCGCATTCCTGCTCCAGGCGCGGCCACATGGCGGCGCGCTGCTCCGGGTCTGCGCGTTCGGCCAGGGCCAGGGCGATACGCAGGCGCGCCAGCGGTGAGCGCAGTTCGTGGGACACATCGCGCAGCAGCTGGCGCTGGCTGCCAATCAGGCCCTGCAATCGCGCGCCCATGCGGTTGAAGTCGCGGGCCAGCACGCCCAGCTCGTCGCCACGGCGGGAAAGGCGGGCGAGGCTGTCCTGTTGATAACTGGTCTGGCCGAGGTCATGCACGGCGCGGCGCAGGCGGTTCAGCGGGCGGGTGATGGACAGGGTCAGCAGCAGGCTGAACACGGTCAGCACCACCAGGGCGATACCCAGGGCGCTGAGCGGCCAGAGCAGGCTGCTGCGGTGCCAGGCCTGCAGCGTGGGGTGCGGGATGCGGTAGATGAACAGGTAGGTCTGGTCGGTGCGGTTGCTGGTGTATTCCTGGCTCAGCTGGCGCCAGGGGAAGCGCGGCAGGTTCTCGCGGTCGAAGTTGCCGTGCGGGCGCGGCGGGCGGGGCAGGTAGGTCCCGTTGACCAGGCGCTGGCCGGTCTCGTCGAGTACCTGCACCGAGAGTTCGTATTGCTGCCGACGGCTTTCCAGCAGCTGTTGCGCGGCCGCCGGGCCTTGGGTTTCGTAGAGCAGGGTCCACTGCCTGGCGATGTCGTGCAGCCCGGGATAGCGGGCGATGACCCAGGTGTCCTGGTTCAGCGCGCGGCCCAGCAGGATCGACAGTCCGGCCACCAGCAGCAGGGCGAGCCAGAAGGCGGCGAGGATCCGCCAGAAGAGTGAGCGCATGGTCTTCCTGTTCAGCCGCATGGTCTATCCGTTGTCAGGGCTCCACGGCAAGGCGCCGGGTAGAACCCGGCGCCTGCGCTTTTTGGAGCGGATCAGTTGGTCTTGGCGCCGTCCTTCTGCGCCTTCCAGCTCTGGAACTCAGCCCATTCGGCCTTGCGCTGCTCGCGCTGCTTCTTCAGCTCGTCGAACTTCTTCTGCTGTTCGGGAGTGAGGATGCTGCGGATGCCGGCATCGGCCTTGTCACGGTTGGCCTTGAGTTCTTCCTGCATGGCCTTGCGGTCGGCCTCGGGCAGCTTGTTCCAGTACTTCTCGGTGATCGCCCGGCGATCCTTCATCGAGTCGCCCATCAGCTTGCCGACCTGCTGGCGCTGGTCCTGGGTCAGGTTCAGTTCACGCAGTGCGCCACCGTGTTCGCCGCGGTGCATGCCCGGGCCGTGGTCTTTCATGAACGGGGCCGGCGGCGGAGCGTCGGTCGGCGCGGGAGTGGCCGCCAGCGCGACGGTCGGCAGGGCGGCAGCGATCAGCAGGGCGGTCAGGGTCTTGCGCATGGTGTTTCTCCTTTCAGGGGCCGGTGGTTACCGGATGAGCCCAGTCTAGGGTCGGCAAGGTCAAGGGCGGTCAGTCCCAGGTAAAGCTTGGGTAAAGATCAGGTGAAGCCCTGCTGGAAACTTTACGAAGCCCGGGCCAGAGCGGCCCGGGCGGAAGACGCCTAGGGCTCAGGCCGCGTAGAAGTAGCCGCGCCCACGCAGGGCGAGGATGCGCGGGCGGCCGTCGGGGTGGCTGCCGAGCTTCTTGCGCAGGTTGCTGACGTGCATGTCCAGGCTGCGGTCGTACAGCGTCAGCTTGCGGCCCAGCGCGAGCTGCGCCAGGGCCTGCTTGTCCAGCGGCTCGCCCGGCTGGCGCAGCAGGGCTTCGAGGATGCGGCTCTCGGAGAGGGTCAGGCTGATCTCCTCGGCGCCGATGGTGGCCACGCCGCGCGACAGGTTCAGCGCCAGGTCGCCCAGCTCCAGTTGCGCGGCAGGTTGCGCCGGGTGGCTGCGGCGCAGCACGGCGCGCAGGCGGGCGGTGAGTTCGCGCGGATCGCAGGGCTTGGCCAGGTAGTCGTCGGCGCCCAGTTCCAGGCCGA
>NZ_JBGLYK010000374.1:0-2930 GCF_047304025.1 Pseudomonas sp. Pseusp97
CCGCCGAAGCGCCGCGCCAGGCTGGCGGGCGCTCGCTGCGCAGCCTGTTCGGCAGTCGCTCGGTGATTGCCGCCTACCTGGGCAGCGGCCTGCAGCTGTTCGTCGCCGCCGCGGTGATGGTGTGGATTCCCAGCTACCTGAACCGCTACTACCACCTGGATACCGGCAAGGCCGGGATGATCTCGGCGGTGATAGTGCTGGTCGGTGGTAGCGGCATGGTGCTCTGCGGCATCCTCTGCGACCGCCTGGGCCGTTCCAACCCGCCGCGCAAGATCATCCTCGCCATCGGCTTCTGCCTGGTCAGTTGCCTGCTGCTGTCGGTGGCCTTCCACCTGCCGCCGGGTACTGCGCAGCTGAGCCTGATCGCCCTGGGCATGCTGGTCGCCGCGGGGACTTCCGGGCCGTCCGGCGCCATGGTCGCCAACCTCACCGCGCCGGCCGTGCATGGCACCGCCTTCGCCACCCTGACCCTGGCCAACAACCTGCTGGGCCTGGCGCCCGGCCCGCTGCTCACCGGCGTGCTGGCCGATCGCATAGGCCTGGACCGTGCCTTCCAGCTCATTCCCTTGCTGAGCATTCTCGCCGCGCTGGTCTTCCTCTACGCCCGGCGCCACTACCACAGCGATATCCGCCGCCTGCGCGGCGAAGAGGAGGGCGCGTGATGCCGACTCTGAACCTTGAGATGACCTTCGACTTCATCTGCCCCTGGTGCCTGATCGGCAAGCGCAACCTCGACGTCGCGCTGCGCCTGCTGGCGCGCCAGCGTCCGGAACTGGACGTGCGGGTGAACTGGCTCGGCCTGCAGCTGCTGCCGCAGATCGCCATGGAAGGCGAACCCTTCGCCGAGTTCTACCAGCGCCGCCTGGGCGGCAAGCGCGCCGTGCGTGCGCGCATGGGGGAAGTGCGCCGCGCGGCCGAGGGTGCCAAGGTCGACCTGGACCTCGAACGCATCCTCATCATGCCCAACACCACCTATGCGCACCGGGTATTCCAGCGCGCGGTACATGTGGGCAGCGACAAGCAGAAGGAACAGCTGCTGGAGATGATCTTCCGCGCGCACTTCCAGCTGGGCGAGGACATCGGCAACCGCGAGACCCTGCGCCGCCTGTTGCGCGCCTGTGATTTCAACGTGGCGGATTTCGACGAGGCGCTGGCCGACGGCGCGCGCCAGTTCATCGGTCGCCGCGTGGCCCTGGCCGATTCCAGCGTGCCGATGTTCCTGCTGGAAGGCCGCGCCTTCGCCCTCGGCGGGCAGAGCCCCGAGCAACTGCTGGCGGCCCTCCATCGAGCGATGGATCGACAGCACCCGGAGGCGATGTCGGCATGAACGCTGTGCTGCATATTCCCGCCGAGCGCCTGCCGGCGCGTGGCGGTCGGAGTCTGATCCACCATGAGCGGGGCATCGTCCTGCTCTTCGATATCGACGGCGAACTGCATGCGATCGACGACAGCTGCCCGCATGCCGGCGCCTCGCTGTCCAGCGGCCGCCTGGATGGCCGCTGGCTGCAATGCCCGGCCCACGGCCTGCGTTTCGACCTCGCCAGCGGCTGCCCGGCGGGCCTCAAGGGCTTCGGCCTGCAGCGCTATGAAATCCAATGGCAAGCCGACGAGTGCTACGTGGTGATGACCCGGCAGGAGGCAACGGCATGACCACGCTGACCCTCTCCGCCCTCGGCACTCGCAGCCGCACCCTGCTGCCGGGCCTGCTGGTCAGCGCCATGGTGGCGGCGGCCGCGACCTTCCTCTCCGAGCACTACGGCGCGCCAGTGATGCTCTTCGCGCTGCTGCTCGGGCTGGCGATGAACTTCCTCTCCGCCGACAGCGTGTGCAAGGCCGGCATCGAGTTCACTGCCCGTGAAATCCTACGCCTGGGCGTGGCGCTGCTGGGCATCCGCATCACCTTCGGGCAGATCGCCGAGCTGGGCTGGCAACCGGTGATCATGGTGGTGGTGCTGGTAACGGTGACCATCCTGGTCTCCATCGCCGCGGCCCGTGCCATGGGCTTCAACTTCCTCTTCGGCCTGCTCACCGGCGGCGCCACGGCCATCTGCGGCGCCTCGGCGGCGCTGGCCCTGGCGGCGGCGTTGCCGGCGCACACGCAGAAGGAAAAGGCCACGCTGTTCACCGTGCTCGGCGTGTCG
Source organism: Pseudomonas sp. Pseusp97 (assembly GCF_047304025.1). Taxonomy (NCBI): domain Bacteria; kingdom Pseudomonadati; phylum Pseudomonadota; class Gammaproteobacteria; order Pseudomonadales; family Pseudomonadaceae; genus Pseudomonas; species Pseudomonas sp. Pseusp97. The sequence goes on from NZ_JBGLYK010000374.1 coordinate 2,142, forward strand.
GCGCTGTCGACCCTGGCGATGATCCTCTACCCGATGATCGTCAAGTCGCTGGGCCTGCCGCCCCTGCAGGCGGGCATCTTCCTCGGCGGCACCATCCACGACGTGGCCCAGGTGGTCGGCGCTGGGTACAGCATTTCCAAGGAAGTCGGCGACAGCGCCACGGTGGTCAAGCTGATGCGCGTGGCGATGCTGCTGCCGGTGATCCTCTGCGCGGCAATGATCACCCGCGCCCGTGGCGTGGAGCCGGGCGACAAGCGTCCGCCACTGCTGCCGTGGTTCGCCGTCGGCTTCGTGCTGCTGGCGGCGGTGAACAGCACCGGTTACCTGCCGCCCATGGTGCAGCAGGCGGGCGGCAAGCTGTCGCAGTGGTGCCTGGTGATCGCCATCGCGGCGCTGGGCATGAAGACCCAACTGCGGGCGCTGGCGACGGTGGGGATCAAGCCGATCCTGCTGATGCTGGGGGAGACGGCTTTCCTGGCGGTGCTGGTGCTGGGGATGTTGCGCTTCGCCGGTTGATTCGGGCGTGGCGGATGAGGATCACACCGGATTTGTGGTGGCGCACGAACGTAGGATGGCGTGGAGCGCAGCGATACCCATCGATAGCCGTGTGCCCATGGCAGCATGGGTATCGCAAGCTCCACCCATCCTACGAAAAGTCAGCCTTGGCGCTTTGGTCCTTGCTTGGGCTCTTACAGGTCTTCCAGAGAAACATCCGCACGCTCCGGAGTGCCCCTTTCAGGAGGCCGAAGGTGATCGGAGTTTCAGGGGTTGAGCGACATGGATGTCGCG